>JAYVTD010000283.1:0-11266 GCA_043774765.1 Rhizobacter sp.
GCGTCGACGGCGGTCAACACGCGGTAGGTGTCTTCGGAGAAGTCCTGGTGGCCCGGCGTGTCGAGCAGGTTGATCACGCAGTCGCGGTACTCCATCTGCATCACGCTCGACGCGACCGAAATGCCACGCTGCTTCTCGATCTCCATCCAGTCGCTGGTGGCGTGGCGCGTGGCCTTGCGCGCTTTCACCGAGCCGGCGATCTGGATCGCGCCCGAGAACAGCAGCAGCTTTTCCGTCAGCGTGGTCTTGCCGGCGTCGGGGTGGGAAATGATGGCAAAGGTGCGGCGGCGGCGCACTTCCTTGGCCAGGGCCGCGGGGGTCAGGTCGGACATGTGGGTGCGGCCGCAGCGTGCGGGCCGCCTCTGAGAAACAACCCGCGATTATCGCGGCCGAGCCCGGCGCCTACGGTTTGGGGACAAAGGGCCGCACGACGGCGAGCAGGCGCTCGACATACGCGTCCTTCTCGCCGACCGGCGCAGCGTAGTGCAGCGCCTGTCTGGCCGCCGCTTCGCCCGCACCGCGCAGCATCATCCAGGCCGCAAGGTATTGCGAGGCCAGGCAACCGCCCGCCGTCGCGATCGGGCCGCGCGCATGGAAGGGCGCGTCTTCGACCCGCACACCGGCCTCGACAAGCCAGGGTTTGGTCGTGAGATCGGTGCAGGCCGGCATGTCGGCGAGCAGGCCCAGCCGTGCCAGCAGCAGCGCCCCGGAACACTGTGCGCCGATCAACTGGCGCACCGGGTCGAGCTGCAGCTGATCGAGCAGCGCGCCGGCCTTGCCGTGGTCTTCGGCGATGGCGCGGGTGTAGATGCCGCTGCCGAAGATCACGGCGTCGGCCTCGTTGGCGAACGCCAGCGGCTGCTGCGCCTGTACAGTCACGCCGTTCATCGAGGTCACGTGCTTGCTCGGGCTCGTGATCTGCGCTTTCCAGCCGCGCGCGCTCAGCCGGTTGAGCAAGCCGAGCGCGATGAAGGAGTCCAGCTCGTTGAAGCCGTCGAAGGTGAGGATCGCGACGCGCACGCGTCTAGCCTCGGGCAACGCGGCGGGCCGAGCGCCGGGCCGCCCCAAGCCGGCCCGTGCGCCCCCGGGGGACCGTTCGGCTTACTCGACGAATGAAGGGTGCCATCGGTCAGGTTTCGAGCAGCGACCTCAGCATCCACGCGGTTTGTTCGTGCACCGTCAGGCGCTGCGTCAGCAGGTCGGCGGTGGGTTCGTCGCCGGCCTTGTCGGCCAGCGGGAAGATGCTGCGGGCGGTGCGCGCCACGGCCTCGTGGCCGGCCACCAGGATCGCGACCATCTCAAGCGCCTTCGGCGGCACCGCCGGCGCGTCCTTGATCGAGCTCAGCTTGCCGAACTGCGCATACGAGCCCGGGGCCGGGTGGCCGAGCGAGCGGATGCGCTCTGCCACCGGGTCGACCGCGTTCCACAGCTCGGTGTACTGCGCCATGAACATCAGGTGCAGCGTGTTGAACATCGGCCCGGTCACGTTCCAGTGGAAGTTGTGCGTGGTCAGGTAGAGCGTGTAGGTGTCGGCCAGCAGCCTGGACAGGCCGCCGGCAATCGCCGCGCGGTCTTTTTCATCGATGCCGATGTTGATGGTCGTGCCGCGCACCGCGGGTGCGGGCCTCTCCTTCTTTGCCATCGAGAACTCCTTGAAAGACAGATCACGCTACTGTAGCGAAGCGGCGTGACCGGCCGCCACCGGCGACATCAGGCCAGGTCGTAGCGATCGAGGTTCATCACCTTATTCCAGGCTGCCACGAAGTCGTGCACGAACGACTGTTGCGCGTCGCTGCTCGCGTAGACCTCGGCGAGGGCGCGGAGTTGCGAGTTCGAACCGAACACCAGATCGACGACCGTGCCCGTCCACTTGGCCGCGCCCGTGGCCCGATCGCGACCCTCGAGCACGCCATCGGCGCTGGCGGACTTCTGCCATGCCGTGTTCATGTCGAGCAGGTTGACGAAGAAGTCATTCGTCAGCGCTCCGGGCCGCTGGGTGAAGACGCCGTGGCCAGCCTGGGCGTTCAGGGCGCGCAGGCCGCCCACCAGCACGGTCATTTCCGGGGCGGTCAGTGTCAGCAGGTTGGCCCGTTCCACCAGCAGCTCGGCCGCCGATCCCTCATGCCCTGCCTTGATGTAGTTGCGAAAGCCATCGGCCACCGGTTCGAGCACCGCGAACGATGCTTCGTCGGTCTGGTCCTGCCGCGCGTCCATGCGGCCCAGCGAGAACGGAACCGTGACCTCGACCCCGCCTTTCTTCGCCGCCGCCTCGACGGCGGCACAGCCACCCAGAACGATCAGGTCGGCCAGCGAGACCTTCTTGCCGCCGGACTGCGCGGCGTTGAAGTTGTTCTGGATCGCCTCCAGTGCCTGAAGCACCTTGGCCAGTTCGGCGGGCCGGTTGACTTCCCAGTCCTTCTGCGGCGCCAGCCGAATGCGCGCCCCGTTGGCCCCGCCGCGCTTGTCGCTGCCGCGGAAGGTGGAGGCCGACGCCCAGGCCGTTGTGACCAGCTGCGAGATGGACAGGCCGGACGCGAGCAGCGTGGCCTTCAGGGCCGCGATGTCCTGCGCATCGATGAGCGGGTGGTCAACGGCCGGCGTCGGGTCTTGCCAGATCAGCACCTCCTTCGGCACGAGCGAGCCGAGGTAGCGGGCACGCGGGCCCATGTCACGGTGCGTCAGCTTGAACCAGGCGCGCGCAAACGCGTCGGCGAACTCCTGCGGGTTTTGCATGAAGCGCCGCGAGATCTTCTCGTAGGCGGGGTCCATGCGCATCGCCATGTCAGCGGTGGACATCATCGGCGCGTGGCGTTGGCCCGGGTCGTGGGCGTCCGGCACGGTGCCGGCGCCCGCTTCGCCCTTGGGCTTCCACTGATGCGCGCCGGCCGGGCTCTTCGTCAGCTCCCATTCGTAGCCGAACAGGGTCTCGAAGTAGCCGTTGTCCCACTTGATCGGGTTGGGCGTCCAGGCGCCTTCCAGACCGCTGGTGATGGTGTGCACGCCCTTGCCGCTGCCGAGGCTGTTGGCCCAGCCCATGCCCTGTTGCTCGATGCTCGCCCCCTCGGGTTCGGGGCCGACGTACTGGCCCGGATCGGCAGCGCCGTGGGTTTTGCCGAAGGTGTGGCCGCCGGCGGTGAGCGCCACGGTCTCTTCGTCGTTCATCGCCATGCGCGCAAAGGTCTCGCGGATGTCGCGTGCCGAGCCGAGCGGGTCGGGCTGGCCTTCCGGGCCTTCCGGGTTCACGTAGATCAGGCCCATGGTGGTGGCGCCGAGCGGGCTTTCGAGCTCGCGGTCACCGGAGTAGCGCTTGTCGGTGCCCTTCCACTTCGTCTCGGCGCCCCAGTAGATGTCTTCTTCCGGTTCCCAGATGTCCGGGCGGCCGCCACCGAAACCGAAGGTCTTGAAGCCCATCGACTCGAGGGCGACATTGCCCGTCAGGACGAACAGATCGGCCCACGACAGCTTGCACCCGTACTTCTGCTTGATCGGCCACAGCAGGCGGCGGGCCTTGTCGAGGTTGCCGTTGTCGGGCCAGCTGTTGAGCGGCGCGAAACGCTGCGAGCCAGAACCCGCGCCACCGCGGCCGTCGGCGGTGCGGTAGGTGCCCGCGGCGTGCCAGGCCATTCGGATGAAGAACGGCCCGTAGTGGCCGTAGTCCGCGGGCCACCAGTCTTGCGAGTCCGTCATCAAGGCGTGCAGGTCCTTGATCACCGATTCCAGGTCCAGGTTCTTGAACTCCTGGGCGTAGTCGAATTCGGCCTTCATCGGATTCGACAGCGAAGAGCGCTGGTGCAGGTTCTTCAGGTTCAGCTGATTCGGCCACCAGTTTGCATTCGTCGTGCCTCCCGCCACCGCGGGCTTGTGAGCGCTGCCGGGGAACGGGCATTTGGTTTCGGTCGACATGGTTCTTTCCTTTGCTTGCGATGACGGGTTGATCCGGGTTGGCGCTGGGTCACCGATCGAGCCTCTACGGGGCTGCGATGCCACCAAGTCTACGGCGACAGAATAGCCAAACCCAATTCATCATATCTATTCGATAGATAGGTTGCGATCGCAACATCACCTCGGCCGCTCGTGCCGCAGGCTGTTTCCCGAGGCAACGCCGCAGACCGCGCAGACCAAGGATGCGCGACCCGCGAAGGACTTGTTCTGCGTTGCCTGACTACCGCTGTGCTGTTGGCGCTCTGCCATGGCCCGACCCGATTGAGCCACGATATCGGAGGTCAGCTTGTAGCGCCGCTGCCAGTGCGTTGACGGAGCCGTCTGAGCGGCCAAGCTGTTGGCGTCCGGCATCACGGTCGCTGCGATGAACGAGCAGGAACTGCAAGCGTTCATCAAGCCTCAGGCGGCGCTGTACCCCGACATCGTGAAGACCGGGAAGATCACGATGGCCTGATCAGGCCGGCGCGTGGCCGGGCTGCGCTCGTACCACGGTGTCGGGGGCGCCGACTTCGTGACCTGGTCTCGGCAACCGGCGAAGCCGGGTCGATAACCCCGACGGACGTGTCGGACCCCCGTTAGACTGCGCCATGCTGACATGCCCCGGTTGCGGCGAGGAGAACCCGCCCAAGTTCAGGCTGTGCGGATATTGCGGCACAGCCCTCGCACCCGCGATCGCTGTTCTGCCGGCGCGCGACGTACGCAAGACGGTCACGATCCTTTTCTGTGACCTGAAGGCGTCGACCGCGTTGGGCGAACGCCTGGACCCGGAGGCCTTGCACGAGGTCAAGGAACGCTACTTCCGCGCCATGGCCGCCGAGATCGCGCGACACGCCGGCAAGATCGAAAAATACATCGGCGACGCGATCATGGCCGTCTTCGGCCTGCCGCGTGCGCGCGAGGACGATGCGCTGCGCGCGGTTCGCGCCGCCATCGGCATGCAAGCGGCGCTGCGGCGTGTCAACCAAGACCTGCTGGCGAGCTACGGCGTGGCGCTGGTCAACCGCACCGGCGTGAACACCGGCGAGGTGGTGGCGAGTGACGATCCCGCAGCCGACCAGAAGCTCGCCACCGGTGATGCCGTCAACGTGGCCGCGCGGCTGGAGCAGGCCGCTCCCGATGACCAGATCTACCTGGGCGAGTTGACCTGGCGTCTGGTGCGCGACGCGGTCGAGGTCGAAGCCGTCGAGCCGCTCGAAGTGAAAGGCAAGGCGCAGCGCTTGCCCGCATTCCGCCTGGTCAGTGCGGCGGGGCTGGACGGGCTGGTGCGCCGCCACGACCGGCCGCTCGTGGGCCGCGACGCCGAACTCGCCACGCTGGCCGAGGTGTTCCGCGCGGTCGCGCAACAACGCGAAGTCCGCACGGTCACGCTGATCGGCGATGCCGGCTTCGGCAAGACGCGCCTGGTCAACGAGGTGATCGACCGCATTGCCGTCGGCGCGCGTGTGCTGTCGGGGCGGTGCCTGCCGTATGGCGACGGCATCACCTTCTGGCCGTTGCTGATGATGGTGCGCGAAGCGGCTGACATTCGCGACACCGATTCGCCGGAGGACGCCAACGCCAAGCTGCTCGCCGCCACGGGTGACCGCGACGTGGCGCAGCGGCTGGCCAGCGCCGCGGGCTTGAGCCGTATCGCGTTCCCGCTGGCCGAGATCAACTGGGCGACGCGCAAGTTCTTCCAGGGCTGGGCTGCGTCGGTTCCGCTGGTCGCGTTCGTCGACGACATTCACTGGGCCGAGCCGGCCTTTCTGGACCTGCTCGAACATGTGCAGCAGACGGCATCGGGCGCACCGATCCTGCTGTTGGCCACGGCGCGGCCTGACCTCATCGACGCGCGGCCGAGCTGGGGTACGCAACCCGGGTCGTTGCGGCTGGACCTGCGCCCGCTCAGCAACGACGCGGCGGCGCAGGTGGTGGCCAACCTGCTCGGCTCGGCCGGCCTGTCGGACGAGGCGATGCGCCGCATCGTGCAAGCGGCCGAAGGAAACCCGCTGTACGCCGAGCAGATGCTCTCGATGCTGATCGACACCGGCGCGTTGCAGTTGCAGGCCGGCCGCTGGGTACGTGGCGACGAGGCCGCCGACATCGCCGTGCCGCCCACCATCCAGGCGCTGCTCGAAGCCCGGCTGGACAGCCTGGCGCGGGCAGAGCGCGCCGCCATGGAGCCGGCTTCGGTGATCGGTCTGGAATTTGCCCAGTCGGCCCTTGAGTCGCTGGTGCCGGATGCGGTGCGGCCGGCCCTGTTGGGGCACCTGGGGGAGCTGACGCGCAAGCAGTTCATCCGGCCGGCGCATTCGTCGCAGCTCGAACTGATCTACCGCTTCCACCACCATCTGGTTCGCGAGACGGTCTACAACGGCATGCTCAAACGCGCGCGTGCCAACCTGCACCTGGAGTTCGTGCGCTGGGCCGACCGCGTGAATGCGGACTCCGACCGCGGCATGGAGTTCGAGGAGGTCCTGGGCTACCACCTGGAGCAGGCGCACCGCTGCCTGCGTGAGTTGGGCCCGCTGGACGCGCAAGGTTCGGCGGCCGGAGCCGACGCAGCACGGCGCCTGTCTGCCGCGGGCCGGCGCGCCGCGGCGCGCGGCGACATGAATGCCGCGGCCAATCTCTACCGCCGCGCCGTGGCCGTGTTGCAGTCGGACGACCCCAGGCGCTGGGCCCTGCTGCCCGAGCTGGCCGAAACGCTGACCGGCGTGGGCGACTTCGCTGGAGCCCGCGCTGCGCTGGCCGAGGCGTCGGCCGCCGCTGAGCGCAGCGGCAACGCGCGCCTGCAGGCGGCCAGCCGCCTGCTCGGCATGTTCGTGCGCCTGTACAGCGGCGAACAGCAGCAAGACTGGAGCGAGGAGACGCTGCGTGTTTGCCACGAGCTGATCCCCGTGCTCGAGCGTGAAAACGCGCACAACGAAGTCGCCATGGCCTGGCGGCTGGTGGTGCTGGTGCACGGCATCGCCGGCCGCTTCAGCCTGGCCAGCGAAGGCGTGGCGCACTCCATCGCGCACGCACGCCTGGCCGGCAACGAGCGGCTGGTGGCGCGCAACGGGCTGATGCTGGCCATCAATGCCTTGAACGGGCCGATGCCGGTGCTGCAGGCGATCGTCGACTGTGAACAGCTGCTGGCGGCGGGCCTCGGTGACCGGCAGGTCGAGTGCAAAGTGATGTGTGCGCTGGCTCAATTGCAGGCGATGGACGGGCAGATCGAGGTTGCGCGCACGCTCTACCGCCGCAGCCGCGCCATGCTGCGCGAACTGGGACAAGGGGTTTATGGGGCTTCGACCGGCATCGATCTGGCACGCGTGGAGTTGCAGGGCGGCGACCTGGCGCTTGCGCAGCACGAGGTGCAGGCGGACTGCGATTTTCTCGCGGCCAAGGGCGAGACCTATTTCCTCTCGACCATGGCGGCCTTGCTCGCGCTCGTGGTGCGCGAGCAGGGGCGCGACGACGAAGCGCTGGTGCTGACGCGAACTGCCGAGCAGGCGACCGCGGCGGGCGACCTGGAGTCGCAAGCCTTGTGGCGCATGGTGCGCGCGCCAATCCTCGCGCGTGCCGGAGACCTGCCTCTCGCCGAGCAGATAGCGCGCTCAGCCGTCGAACTGGCGCGCAAGACCGAAGCCCCGATGCTGCAGGCCGATGCGCTGGGCGAACTGGCGGCGGTGCTGCTCATCGCAGCACGCCCTGCGCAAGCACGCATCGAGCTCGAGGAGGCCGTCTCGCTCTACAGGGCGAAAGGAAGTCGAGTCGCCGTCGAGCGTGCCCAGGCTTGGCTGGCTGGAATTCCGGGCACGTAACAGGCCGGAGGGGCCTTCAGAACACGGCGTACGACCCGTTTTGGGTGTTGATGATCGTCCACTCGAAGTCGCCGTCGAGTTCGAGCGACCATCCCGGCGTCTGGCTGTTGCGGTAGAACACGCGCTTGGCGATGCAGGGCACGCCGTCCAAGCGCGGCGTGGTCGGGCTCGCGCAGTCGCCGATGATGACTGTGCCGCCCGGCCCGGTGTACTGGATCAGCACACTCTCGATCTTCGTGCCCTTCAAGATGGTCGCAGCGTCTTGCCGCAGCGTGATTTCCAGGTACGGGCTGAAGGTGCCGGGGATGGTGATCTCAGAGCGGAAGCAGGTGCTGAAGTTGTTCGTGCAATTGGTGCTGAGCGGCGTTTCCTGCAGTTTCGCCGAGGTGTAGCTGGCGCTGGGCGGCACCACCACCGAGGTGGTGAAGGGGTCGGTGCCCGTGGTAACGCCGCCGCTGCCGGTGAACAGGGTGCCGCCCTTCTTCTCGAGAGCCGATTCCACCAGCGATGTGCTGAAGGTGCCGAGCGTCACGAGGCCGGCGGACCATGCGACCGTCGAATTGATCGGCGTCGAATTCGCCAACCCGCCCGTGCCTTCGGCGTAATAGGTGATGCCTGAAAACAAGACGCAGTCGGTGGCTGTGCAGTTGCTGCTGTCGCCGTCCGGTAGCGGGGACAGGTTGTCCTTGACCGGCGCGTTGAAGAACACTGCGAAGCTCTCGGCGCTTTGGCCGGCACGCAACTGGCCGATGGCGCAGTCGATCGAGCTTGGTCCTGTGACGGTGCAGATGCGGCCTTCGATCGAGCTGAGGGTTGCCGTTTCCTGCGCGTCGGTCGGCACCGCGGCGCCGGTGAAGCGAACGTTGTTGATCGTGTTGCCACCGGCGTTGCTGATGCTGACGACGTAGCCGATGGTCGTGTTCAGCGCCGCGCGAACCGGCGCCGTCGATGCCGCAACACTGTAGGTGACCGCCGTGGTCAGCGGCGTGACGACAATGTTCAGTTCTCCGGCTCCGGCATTCGCCGCACCGGGAACCAGCAGGCCCGCGGCTGTGACCGCCACCAGCGCGCCGGCCAGCGCAGGGCGTGCCCTGCGGCGCAAACGGTCAAACCGAGTGGCGCGATTGGCAAGGTGCGTAGCGCATGCGAGAGCGTATTTAAAATCGAAGCCCATGAAACCCCCCGTGCTTGAAGTTGCTGTGTTTAGAGTGAAGTTACAGTATTTACAATGTTTCTCCGCGAGATCAACCCCCCATACCGGGGTTTTGCTCGGCAGTCTCAGGCCGCGATTTCGGGGTTGGCATGGTGGTCGAAGGCTCGAAGTCGAGCGCCGTGCGCTGGAAGAAGAGCCCTCTGGCTGCGCGGCCCGGACGGCTACACCCTGGTCATCGCCAGCGCCTGCGGCGACTCAGCGATCCACAGCAGCACCACGCCGCTGCCCGCACAAAGGCGCTGAAACTCGAAGCCGCGGGCTGCGCCGCTCGCCGGAGCTATACAGTTGCCATCCATGCCTGCACTCGACTTGACTCAGCCAAGCCCGGCCGTGCTGAATCGCATCACGGTCGGGCTGCGCCTGACCGCGCTGTCCATGCTGCTGGCCATTGCAAGCGGTTGCGCCAACCTGCCGGAAAACGTCCATCGCGTCCCAAGCAAGACCACCAAGGCCACCGACACGCCGCTGGCGCTCATCGCCCAGGACTCGACCGCCGACCCCGAGCAAAGCGGATTCAGGTTGCTGCCCACGGGCCAGTTCGCGTTGCAGGCGCGTCTTGAACTGGCGCGACGTGCGCAGCGCACCCTCGACGTTCAGTACTACCAGATCCACGACGACCGCACCGGCCGCTACCTGCTGCGCACCTTGCGCGACGCCGCCGACCGCGGCGTGCGCGTGCGCCTGCTGATGGACGATCTGTACACCGCGGGCCAGGACCCCTTGCTGCTCGGGCTGAATGCCTATCCGAATGTCGAGGTACGGCTGTTCAACCCCTTTGCCGGCGGGCGGCAGAACTTCCTGACCCGGTTCGCCGCGTCAGCGCACGACATCAGCCGCACCCATCGGCGCATGCACAACAAGCTGTTCGTCGCCGATGGCGTGATGGCGGTGGCCGGCGGGCGCAACATCTCGGACGAGTACTTCATGGCCGGCGAGGGTGCCAACTTCGTCGACCTCGACACCTTCGTCATCGGTGCGGTCCTGCCACGCCTGTCGTCGCTGTTCGACGAGTACTGGAACAGCCCGCGCGTCTATCCGCTGCGCAGCATTGTCAAGACCGAACTGAGCGACGCCGAACTGCAGGCGCAATTCGTATACCTGACGCGCAACGAGATCACGCCCGAGCCGGAAGTGCCGCCACCCAACGATGTGCTGGGCTACGAACCGATCGTCAAGGAACTGGACGCCGGCAAGATCGGCTTGATCTGGGCCGATGCGCAGGCCTATGCCGATGCGCCCGACAAGGTCGTCGGCCGCGTCTCGAGCTATGCCGCCGTGCCGATCGACGATGTCGACAGCGTGCGCTACAACGTCATTGAGTTGATCCGCCGCGCGCGCAAGGAGGTGGTGATCACCTCGCCCTACCTGGTGCCGGGCAAGGACGGCATGGAAGTGTTCAAGGCCTCGACCGGGCGCGGGGTCCAGTACACCTTGATCACCAATTCTCTGGCCGCCACCGACGAGCCGATGGTGCACACCGGCTACCGGCGCTACCGGCCGCAGATGCTGGAGCTGGGCATGGAGCTGTACGAGCTCAGCCCACTGCGGGTCAGCCGCAGCCTGCGCCTGGGGCGCTTCAGCACCTCGATCGGCAGGCTGCATGCCAAGAGCGCGGTGGTCGACGAGCACCGGGTCTTCATCGGCTCGATGAACTTCGATCCACGCTCGAAGCAGCACAACACCGAGATGGGTTTGTTCATCACCAGCCCGACCATCGCCCAGCAGGTGCTCAAGCTGTTCGGCGTGATTCGCCAGCAAGGCACCTATCACGTGCAGTTCGCCGCCGACGGCCAGACCCTGCAGTGGACGGCAGCCGGTGTCGGCGGCAACGAGGTGCTGGTCGAGGAACCCGAAACCGACTTCTGGAGCCGGACGATGCTGGAGATACTGTCCTGGCTGGTGCCCGAGGACGTGCTCTGATCGCAAGCCAGGGGGCGCTTCGGCGTGCGCTCAGAGTGTGAGAGTTTTTCGGACGTGCCCGAGCGGCGCGTCCAAAGGCGCCCGATCTAGGCGCAAAGCACAGCCATAGCTCAGGCTATGGCGAGCATTTGCAACGACGAGCGGGTGGCTTTGGGCGTGACGAGCGGGCATGGGTGAAAGACTCTCACACTCTCAGCCGGCGCGCGCTTTCAGCACCGCTTCGAGCAGGCCGCGCAGCAGTGGCTGCACCTGCGCTGCCAGATCGGGCCGGTAGGCAAACGGCGCAGTCTCGTCCATGTAGGTGCTCTGGCACATCTCGAGCTGCAGCGCATGCACGCCGTATTTCGGCGTGCCGTAGTGACGCGTGATTTGGCCACCCTTGAAACGGCCGTTGCTGACGTGG
>JAYVTD010000284.1:0-2179 GCA_043774765.1 Rhizobacter sp.
ATTCAGCGAGATCGACCCGCCCACCGCCGTGCCCTTGGCCGCTGCGCCGGACAGGGCGCGCGAGTAGAAGGTGTTCTTCTGGCCGCTGATCATGTCGGCGGCCACCGTGACGCTGCTGCCCGACAGCGTGGCGTGGTCGCCGACCTCTGCGCCTGAGGTCACGAAAGCGAGGTTGACCCCCACGGCGGCCGCGACGCCAGTCTTCGATTCGGTGTTGGTCGAGGTCGAGATGGCCTGCGTGCTGCCGTCGGCCTGGTAGGCGGCGCGCACCGTGACAGCGCCGCTGCCCGTGAGCGAGACACCAGCGGCCACGATGGCCTTGTTGTCCAGGTGCATGTAGTTCACCGCCACCGACGCCGCGACACTGGTGCCGCCTTGCGAGCTGTTGCTCGACTGGCTACTCGCGTTGCTGTCGCCCTGGGCGATGCCGCCGCTTTGCGCGTTGCCAGCCGGCTTGTTGCTGGTGCCGGCGCGGCTGGTTGCAGAGGTCGACTGGGCGTTGGTTTCACCTTCCGAGTCGCGCGACTTGTTGGCCGCTGGCGCGTTTTCGTCTTCCGAGCCATCCTTGTTCTTGGATGCACCCTTGGCGCTGCCGCGGGCCTCGGCACGCGTGGTGACGTCGGAAGTCGCGGCCACCGTGATAGTGGTGGCGCTGGAGAAGCTGCGTTCGACCTCGGCCCGTGTGTCGTCGGTGACGATGTTCAGCGCCACCGAGGCGCCCACGGCGACGCTGTCGCCAGCGGCTTCGGCAGCGGCCACCGCGACCACCGAGTCGGTAAGCGTGGCCGCAGTGCGGAATTCACCGCCCAGCGTGATCGTGCCGCCCGCGCCCGAGCCCACATGGGCCAGCGTGGTGTTCTCGATCACGGCGATGGCCACCGACGCGCCGATGGCGGTCTTCGGGCTCGACGCTCCGTTCTGTGCCGTCGTGCGCGCGTAGTCGGTGGCGTCGGCGGTGACGATGAAGTGCCCGGTGTTGCCAGACACGGTTTCGCCGTCCTCGATCTCGGCGCGCGTGTCGTTGAGTGCGATGTTGAGCCCTATGGACGCTCCGACACCGACGTTGGAGCCCGACGCACCACCCTGTGTCGGCGCGGCCAGCACAATGTTCTCGGCCCGGTTTTCGGCCCGCAAGTCGACGTTGCCACCACTTAGCGTAACAACGGTAACTGCAGGGTTGGAAGGGCCATAACCGATCACTGCCCGCGTGTGCGTGCGGGCGATGTTGATGGCCACAGAGCCGGCCACACCGGTCTTGCCGCCGCCGGCGCCCGAGACCGATTCAGCATGGAAGCTTTCGGTCTTGTCGATCAGCTTCTGGTTGTCATTGCCATCGCTTTCCAAATGGATGAGCTTGCCCGCGGCTGCGTCTTCGCGCGAGGCGGCCAGGCCGACCTCGTGCCCGGTCATGACCACCACGTAGTAGGTGCCCTGATTGCTGAGGCCGGTCATGGTGGCGCCGCCACCATCAGAGTACGTGACGGCATCGCCCGTGTGCAGGTTGGCGGTGTCGCCCAACTCCAGGAAGCGAGTGTCACTGGCCGGGTCGAAGCTGACGTCGGATGCGAGCGCGCGCAAATCCAGCGGGTCACCCAGGTCCACCGTGTGCTTGAGCTTGTGGCCGCTGCCGGCACCGACACTGGTCAAATTCTTGCGGCTTGCGTCGCCACCCAGCAGGGCGGCGCTCTTCGAGCTGTACAGGCTGACCTTGCCACCATCCTCGATGCGCACGTAGTAGATCGTGGTCTCGTCCAGTCCGCCGACCTTGTCGCCGGAAGCGTTGCTGCCCTTGTCGTACTTGACCGCGTCACCGGTCTTCAGGTCGGCATCGCGGCCGACGAAAATCGTATCCTTCTCGATGCCCACTACCGGCACCGAGCGCAGGGCAAAACCGATGTCGCGCTGCCCTTGTGTGGCGCGGATGTCCAGGCCGTCGGCGGCGACAACCGCGCCAGCGCCGATGAAGGCTTCGTTGACGATGTCGGTGTAACCCACCGAGACGGCGATGCCCACGCTGGTGCCGTCGCCACTGGAGATGGCGCTGCCATCGGCGAGCGCGCTGGTTTCGGTGAAGTTGTCGGAGTGCAGGGTCAGCGCGCCAGTGCCGGCCACGCCGGCACTGACGTGGCGGCCCGCAGGCACGGTTGCGCTGGCCTTGGTCAGCACCACCGACACCGCC
>JAYVTD010000285.1:0-5239 GCA_043774765.1 Rhizobacter sp.
CTGGGCGCGGAGAAGATCGCGACCGGCCACTACGCGCGGGTGCGCGAACGGGCTTCGCAAGGCGCCGAGGGCGGCGCTGGCCGCTTCGAGCTGCTGAAAGGCCTGGACCCGCTGAAGGATCAGAGTTACTTCCTGCACCGCCTGACCCAGGCCCAGCTGAGCAAGACCCTGTTCCCGGTCGGCGAGCTGCCCAAGACCGAGGTGCGGCGCATCGCCGAAGAAGCGGGCCTGCCGAACGCGAAGAAGAAAGACTCGACCGGCATCTGCTTCATCGGCGAGCGGCCGTTCCGCGAGTTCCTGAACCGTTACCTCGCCAACACGCCCGGGCCGATCAAGGACGACCGCGGCCGCACGATCGGCGAGCACGTCGGCCTGAGCTTCTACACGCTCGGCCAGCGCAAGGGCATCGGCATCGGCGGGTTGAAAGAGCGCGGCGCGGCGCGCGGTGGCAATGAACACGAACCCTGGTTCGTGGCGCGCAAAGACATGGCGGCCAACACGCTCTACGTGGTGCAAGGCCACGACCACGCGTGGCTGCTGTCGCACCGGCTGACGGCCGACGACGCGAGCTGGGTCGCGGGGCGCGCGCCGGCGGGTGGCGCCTTGAGTGCCAAGTCGCGTTATCGGCAAGCCGATTCGAGTTGCGTGCTGAGCGAAGGCGCGGATGCCGGGTTCGCGCTGCGTTTCGACCAGGCCCAGTGGGCCGCCACGCCGGGGCAGTCGGCCGTGCTCTACGACGGCGAGGTGTGTCTCGGCGGCGGTGTGATCGCAGCCGCCGCCTGAACGCGCAGAGTGACCGGCACGGTCACTGCGGCCGGCCGAGATCCATCGTCCAGTAGGTGTTGTAGCTCGAAGTCGATGTGCCTGGCACGCACGCCAGGCCGACCTGGGTGAAGTTCGCGCTCATCAGGTTGGCGCAGTGGCCGTCGCTGTCGACCCAGCCAGTCATCACCGAATCGATGCCGGCATAACCGGCGGCGATGTTTTCACCGAGCCGGCTCCATGTGTAGCCCGCGGCGCTGACGCGGGTGCCCAGCGTGCGGCCGTCGGCGCTGGTGTGCGAGAAATAGTTCAGCGCCGCCATGTCGGCCGAATGCGCGCTGGCCGCGGTGGTAAGCGCAGCGTTCCACGCGAGCGCCGATACCGGCGGGAAAACGCCGTTGGCACCGCAGTTCGCCCCGGCCGCGCGCACCGCGTTGATGCGCGCCATCACGGTGGCTGAGAAGTCGGCGATTCCGCAGGTAGCCGCGGCGCTGGCCGGAGCCGGCGCCGGCGCCGGCGCGGCAGCAGCGGACGCGGAAGCGGGCGCGTCACTGCCTCCGCCGCCGCAGGCCACCAGCAGCAGCACGGCGCCGAAGAGTTCGGCCAGCAAAGCGGCACGCGCAGGTGTCGATCCAAGGTTCTTCATCGGCTCGCAGACTAACGATGGCGGCGCCCTTCAGGGGTAAACAGCAGTTAAGAATGGTGAGCCGAACGCATGCACTCGAAGCCGTCGTGAATTGCGCCACACGGCGCCTGCAGCACGGGCTTCAAAGCTCCGGCAGCATCATGTGCGTGCGCTCCGAGCCGCGCCCACGCGGCGAACGAACTCAAGTTGCAGCTTGGTGCGTCGATAGTTCCGGCAACCCTTGATGGCACTCCGTTTTGCACTACGCCTCCTTCAATTCCTCGTTTCGTTCGGCCTCGCGCGGGTGTGCGGGTGTGCTGCTCGCCGCCCCTCTTCTGGTGGCCCAGGCCGCCGCGCTGAACGTCAACGTCAGCGACGCTGACGGCAAGCCGCTGCTCGACGCCGTCGCTTTGCTCGAACCCGCTGCCGGCAAGGCGCCAGTCAAGGCGATGGCCGATGTCGAGATTTCGCAAGCCAGGCGCCAGTTCGCCCCGCGTGTGACGCTGGTCACCGTAGGCACCAGGGTCACGTTCCCGAACTTCGACACGGTGCGCCACCACGTCTATTCGTTCTCGCCGATCAAGACTTTCGAGCTCAAGCTCTACGCCGGCGTGCCGAATGCCCCAGTGACCTTCGACAAGGCCGGCGTGGCCGTGCTCGGCTGCAACATCCACGACAGGATGGCCGCCTGGGTCGTGGTCGCCGACACGCCCTGGTTCGCGCGCAGCGCGGCCAATGGGCGCGCCCGCATCGAAGGCGTGCCGGCGGGCAACTACAAGCTCCGCCTGTGGCACGCCGGCCTGGGGCCGGGCATCGAACCCGCGGCCGTGGCGATCACGGTCGGCGCTGCCGCTGCAGAGCACAACGCGAAGCTGGCAGTGAGCAGCGAGCCATGAACAACCCGGTCAGCCTCGCCGTCCGGCGCAGCCAAAGCTGGGTGAAAAAGTCGCTGGGCGCGCGCCTCGTCGTGGTCTTTCTCGGCCTGCTGCTGGTGGTCCAGATCGCCAGCTTCTGGGCGATTCGCGCCAGCCTGTGGAACCAGGCGCACCGCGAGCTGCCCGAGCAACTCGCGCTTGCCGACAGCATTCTGCAAAGCGTGATCGAGACGCGCGCGCAGCGCCTGATTGACGGCGCCGAAGTGGCCGCCGCCGACTACGCGTTTCGCGAAGCGGTGGCCAGCAACGACGCCGAGACGATCTCCTCGGCACTGGCCAACCACAGCCGCCGCGTCAAGGCCACCGAAGCCGCGCTGTACGGCACCGACTTTTCGCTGCGCGCGGCCACTGGCAAGCTGCAGACCAACATGGGCCCGCTGGTGGCGCGCCTGGGCGCGCGTGCCATGGCCGAAGGCCGTGGTGGCAGCCGCGCGAGCGAGATCGCGCTGATCGGCGGCAAGCCCTACCAGATGGTGATGGTGCCGATGAAAGCCCCGATCGTGGTCGGCTGGGTGATGATGGGTTTCCCGCTCGACGACCAGCTCGTCACCAGCATGCAGGACATGTCGGCAAAGAGCCTGAAGCTGACCCTGCTGACGCGCAACGAGCCCGGCGCCCCGTGGCGCGTGGAAGTGACGCGGCTGCCGCCAGCACAGGCGGAACAGCTCGCGCGCCAGCCCTGGCTGACGACCCCGGCGCTGGGAAGCATGGATTCCGTCGACGCTGCCGGCGAAGAACTCGGCGTGCGCCCGCGCTGGCTGACCGAGCGTGCCGCCAATGCGGCCGACGGCGAGGTCGGCGCGATCGCCCTGACCTCGATCTCGATCGACGACGCGGTGCGGCTGCCGCATTTCCTGCAGGTGGCGTTGCTCAGCATCACGCTGCTCGGCATCGCCGGTTTTGCGCTCGGCAGCGTGTTCACGGCGCGGCGCGTCACCACGCCGCTGCGCCAGTTGACGGAGTCGGCAGACCGCCTGGGTGCCGGCGACTTCGACACGCCGATGCGCGGCCTGAACCGCGTGGACGAACTCGGCCAGCTGGCGCAATCGTTCGAGCGCATGCGCGTGAACGTGGCCGACAAGCAGCAGCAGATTCTGAAGCTCGCATACTGGGACAGCCTGACCGGCCTGCCCAACCGTGTGCAGTTCCGCGACGCGGTGCACGCTGCCGTCGCGCAGGCCGAAGCGGCTGTGGCGGCCGACCCGGCTGCGCGCACTACCGTGGCGGTGCTGATGCTCGACCTCGACCGTTTCAAGCACGTCAACGACGTGCTCGGTTACCGCTTCGGCGACCTGCTGCTCAAGCGTGTGGCCGAACGCCTCGGCCAGCACAACGTGCGCGGCGACGACATCGTGGCGCGCCTGGGTGGCGACGAGTTCGCGGTGCTGCTGCGCAGCGGCGATGCCACGCTGGCGGCCTCGGTCGCGCAGCGCATCACGCGTGCTTTCGACGCACCGCTCACGCTCGAAGAACACACCGTCGACATGGGCGCCGGTATCGGCATGGCCTGCTGGCCCGAGCACGCCACCGACGCCGACGCGTTGCTCAGCCGCGCCGAGGTGGCCATGTACGCCGCCAAGCGCAAGAGCGACGGGCCGCTGATGTACCACGCCTCGATCGACGCGGCGAGCGCGCAGACGCTGTCGCTGCTGACCGAGCTGCGCAGCGCGGTCGAGCGCAACGAACTTCGCCTGTACCTGCAACCCAAGCTGATGCTGGAAACCGGCCGTGTCGGCGGCGCCGAAACGCTGGTGCGCTGGATGCACCCGCAGCGTGGCCTGGTGCCGCCGATGGAGTTCATTCCGTTCGCCGAACAGACCGGCTTCATCCGCACCCTGACGATGTGGATCTTCGAAGAAGCAGCGCGCCACTGGCTGCGGCTGCAGGCCGAGGGCTTGCCGCTGGTGCTCTCGGTCAACCTCTCCACCCGCGACCTGCTCGACCAGGACCTGCCGCAGAAGTTCGACGCGGTGCTTGTGAAGCACCGCGTGCCGGCCGAAGCCTTCTGCCTCGAGATCACCGAGAGCGCGATCATGGACGACCCGCAGCGTGCGCTGGCCACGCTGAACCGCCTGAGCGGCCTCGGCTTCAAGCTTTCGATCGACGACTTCGGCACCGGCTACTCATCGCTCGCCTATCTGAAGCGCCTGCCGGTCGACGAGCTCAAGATCGACAAGTCTTTCGTGCTCAACATGGAGACCGATCTCGACGACGCGAAGATCGTGCGCTCGACCATCGACCTGGCCCACAACATGGGCCTGACGGTGGTGGCAGAGGGCGTGGAAAACGCCAAGGTCTGGGAGCTGCTGCGCGAGCTCGAGTGCGACGAGGCCCAGGGCTATTTCATGGGCAAGCCGATGCCGGCAAACGAGTTCCAGGCCTGGTCGATCGGCTGGGCCGCGAAGCAGCGGCCACGCTCCGCCGCGGGCACGGGCGCGATGCTGCACTGACGGCAACCCGCCGCAGCGTCAAACGATCTGCCGGTCATTCGGTGCACACTCGACGCCCGGCTCGCGCAGGGCGCCACCACCACACAGGCCTGACCATGTACCTTCCTGCCCACTTCGAAGAAAAGCGACCCGAGGTTCTGCAGCAACTGATGCAAGACCACCCGCTGGGCCTGCTGATCACACAAGGCGACAACGGCCTGCAAGCCAACCCGATCCCGTTCGTGTTCGACGTTGACCCGGCCGGCGGCCCGGGCGTGTTGCGCGCCCACGTGGCACGCGCCAACCCGGTCTGGCGCGAGGCCCGCACCGACACCGAGTCATTGGTCGTCTTTCAAGGCCCGCAGGCCTACATCTCGCCCGGCTGGTACCCGAGCAAGGCCGAGCACGGCAAGGTGGTGCCCACGTGGAACTACTGCATCGTGCAGGGCCGCGGTTTGCTCCGGGTCATCGACGACGCCGGCTGGGTG
>JAYVTD010000286.1:0-6246 GCA_043774765.1 Rhizobacter sp.
GTGCATGTGGCTGGCCATGGCGAGCTCGGGATCAACGGCGGCGTGGTGCTGTCGGGCAACACTTTCCTCGGCGCGGCCGAGATCAAGGCGATGCGCGTCGTGCCCGAACTCGTGTTCCTGAACTGCTGCCACCTCGCCGGCCGTGACGCGTCGCTGACGCTCAAGCCCTACGACCGCGCGACCTTCGCCGCCAACATCGCCGAAGCGCTGATCGAAATCGGCGTGCGCTGCGTGATCGCCGCCGGCTGGGCCGTGGAAGACGGCCCGGCAGAAAAATTCGCGACCACCTTCTATTCGGGGCTGCTGCGTGGCGAACGCTTCATCGACGCCGTGGCCGCCGCGCGCGAAGCCGCCTGGCGCGACAGCCCGCAGGGCAACACCTGGGCTGCCTACCAGTGTTACGGCGACCCGGGCTGGACCTGGAGCCGCGGTGGCGCCGACGCGCAGCGGCCAGCCCCACCGGTGGGCGACGAGTTCATCGGCGTGTCGTCGCCGGTGGCGCTGGCGCTCGCGCTCGAAACGCTCGCGATCCGCAGCCGTTTCGGCCCGGCCAAGGCCGAGCTGCAGCGTGACAAGCTGCATTTCCTCGAATCGAAGTTCGCGCCCGAGTGGGGCGGCATGGGCGCGGTGGCCGAAGCCTTCGGCCTGGCCTATGGGCAGGCGAAAGACAGCGCCAAGGCGATCGAGTGGTACCGCGTGGCGGTGAACTCGGCCGACGGCAGCGCATCGTTCCGCGCCGCCGAACAGCTCGGCAACGAGCTCGCACGCTGTGGCGAAAAGCTGAAAGACGAAGCCGCCGCGCGCCAGATGATCGAAGAAGGCATCGATCAGCTCGGCAAACTCGTCGCGCTGCAGGCCACGGTCGAGCGCGAGAGCCTGCTCGGCTCGGCCTGGAAGCGGCTGGTGCTGCTCGAAACCCGCGCCGGCCGCGACGCGGCTTCGCTGAAGGCGCTGGAGAAGATGGTGGTGCACTACGCCAACGCAGAAAAACTGGCGTGCGAGGCGAATGCCGACAACCTGTACTACCCGGCCAAGAACGGCATCAGCGCCGAACTGCGGCTCGCGTTCCTGCAGAAGCGCGCACCGCGCCTGACCGAAGCGCGGCTGAGCGCGGTGCGCGAGTCGCTCGACAAGGCCGCGACCGAGCGGCCCGACTTCTGGTCGGTGGTCGGGCAGACCGAGCTGGCGCTGCTCGAAGCGCTGGCGCAGGGCCGCCTCGCCGGTTCCGGGCCGGCGCTGATGGACGCGGCGCGCGAGCTCAAGGCGCGTGTGCCGGCCACCTCGAGCTGGGACTCGGTCTACACCGAAGCGCGCTTCACGCTCGAGCCTTACCAGGCGGTGGCGAGCGCCACCGAACAACGCGCTGCGGCCGAGATCCTGAAAGGGTTGAAGGTGCTGGCATCGTCATGAAACCGACCGACGCGGCCGCGCCCGACGTCTTCATCAGCTACGCGCGCAAGAACCGGCCCGTGGCCGAGCAACTCGCCGAAGGCTTGAGCGCGAGCGGCCTGCAGGTCTGGTGGGACAGCGACCTGACCGCCGGCAGCGAGTTCGCCGCGGTGATCGAGACCAAGCTGCTGGGCGCGGCGGTCGTGATCGTGATGTGGTCGGCCGATTCGGTGCGCTCGTCGTTCGTGCGCGACGAATCGTCGCGTGCGCTCAAACACGACAAGCTGCTGCCGGTGCGCATCGAAGACATCGAGCTGCCGCTCGGTTTCGGCCAGCTGCACACGCTCGACCTGCTCGACTGGGACGGCGATGCCGGCGACGAGGCGTTCGACAAGCTGCTGCTCGAAGTGCGCCGGCGCCAGCAGCGCACGCCGCTCGGCTTGCGAGGCGAACCGCCGCGCCCGACCCGCCGCTGGCCGCGGCGTTCGTCGTGGATGGTGGGTGTGGCGCTCGCGCTCGCCGCCGGCGGCAGCGCGGTCTGGTACGTGCGCGATCAGCAGGAAAAAAAAGCCGAAGCGCAGGCCGAATCGACCCGCCGCGCCGACGCCGACAAGCTTGAGGCCGATCGCCACTTTCGCGCCGGTCTCGACCTGCAATACGCTGACGTGCCGCGGCTCGAAAAGGCGCTGAACGAGTACCTGAGCGCGATCGAACGCCGACCTGCGCATGCGCGTGCCCATTATTACCTCGGGCACGTGTATGCGCAGATCGGCAACGGCGTGGATGCGCTCGCTTCGTTCAAGCGTGCGCTTGAGGGCACCGAGGCGCCGCTCGACCGCGGCCAGCGCGCCGAGGCCGACAAGCAGGTGTTGGCGCTGATGGTGGTTGAAGGCGAAGAAGCGCCCGTCACGCGGGCCTCGGCCGCTGCCGAGCCGGCGGCACGCCCAGCGCCGGCCGCATCAGCAGTGGCAGGTGCGGGAGGGGCGAGCACGGGTACCGGCCGCGGCGTGTTGGTGGCCGCCGCCCCGGCCCCGCGCCCGCCGATGGCCGACACCGAGGTGCTCACGCGTTCGATCAGGCCCAGGCCCGCGGCCCCCGGCGCCGCGGCCCGCCCTGCGCCTGGCGGGTTGGCTGCGACACCCACTCCGACCGCGCCGCGCTCGCCGCCACGCACCGAGCCGCCCGAAGCCAGCCTGGCGCTGCTGGCAAAAAGTGTCGACGGCCTGTTCGACGCCAACAAGGAAACGCGCATCACCGCGACCACGAGCCTCGTGCTCGACCCGCAGGCCTTGTCCGACGCAGTGCCGATCGCGGTGGCGCGGGCGGTGCAGGTGGCCGCAGCCGGGCCCTCGGGCATGAACGCGGCCGCATCGTCCGGCGTGGTCAACACGCTGGTGCTGCTGCAGAGTGCGCTGCCCGGCACCTTGCAGGTGAACCGGCCGGCGATCGAAGGGCTGCTGGCCACCGCTTTGCCGCTCGGCGACTACACCGCGTTGCAGGCCGGCAAGGTGCGCGAGCTGCTGAAGCAGGCCGCCACGCGCAACCCGCTCGCCTACATCCAGATCGCCAACGAAGCGCAGCGGCCGATCGCCGAAGCGCTGGCGTTGAAGATGCGCAGCTTCGGCTACGAAGCGCCGGGCATCGAACTCGTGGGCGACCGCGCGCCTGAAGTCACGCAGCTGCGCGTGCAGGGCAAGAGCGACCGCAGTTACGCGCGCTGGGTCAAGAAGGTGCTGGCCGAGGCGGTCAACGCGCAGCCCGCCGTCAGTGCGCTGCGCAACGCGAAGCCCGGTGTCGACACCTACGAAATCTGGCTCGGCCGCCAGCTGTGCGCGCCGGGCGGGCGCGTGCTGGCGACCTGCCGCCCGACGTAGGACGGCTACTACGCCGCGACGCGGCACGGTCCGCTGTGGGCCGACCGGGGGGCTGTCGATACTGTTCTTTTCCCCCGATGGAAGAGACGATCGTGAACAAATTGCTGAAAAATACCCTCGCGCTGGCGACACTCGTCGTTGCCGCGCAAGCCTCGGCCCAGGTCACCTTCTACGAGCGCGAGGGCTTCGACGGACGGACCTTCACGACCGAGCGCCAGGTCGGCAACTTCGAACGCTACGGCTTCAACGACCGTGCTTCGTCTGTCGTGGTGCTCAGCGAGCGCTGGGAGGTCTGCGCCGACACACGTTTCGAAGGACGCTGTGTGGTGCTGCGGCCGGGGCGTTACCCCTCGCTGGCGGCCATGGGCATGAACGACCGCGTGTCGTCGGTGCGCCCCGTTCAACGAAGCGCACGCATCGTCGATGATCGTTACGCACCTCTGCCGGTGCCGGTCTACGACAACCACCGCAGGCCGAACGAGCGCCTGTACCAGGCCGAAGTGACTTCGGTCAGGGCCGTGCTGGGCAAACCCGAGCAGCGTTGCTGGGTGGAGCGGGAGCAGGTATCTGCCGCGCAGGAGCCACGCCGTGACCTGAACGTCGGCGGGGCCATTGCCGGTGCCATTCTGGGTGGCGTTCTCGGCCACCAGGTGGGCGGAGGCCGCGGCAAGGATATCGCCACTGCCGGCGGCGCGGTCGCCGGCGCTGCGGTCGGCGCCAACATCGGCCGCGACAGCAACGGCAAGCCCGCCGTGACGCGCGACGTGCAGCGCTGCGGTGACGTGCCCGGTGCGGCCAAGCCCGAATACTGGGACGTGACCTACATGTTCCGCGGCCAGGAGCATCACATCCAGATGGTCACGCCACCGGGGCGCACCGTCACCGTGAACCGCCAGGGCGAACCCCGCGCCTGAAGCGGGCCGGCGTGCCGGCGGCGCAGAATCGCGGTCCGCAAGGAGAGCGAACGATGCACCGCCGACAGATTCTGACCCTTCCCGCGCTGGCCCTGCTGGCCGCGCAGCGCAGCCGCGCGCAGATCCCCACCGCCCCTGTGCGCACGCGGGTCGACACGGCACTGGGGGCTTTCGTGATCGCGGTCGACCCGGCGCGTGCACCGGTCACGGTCGCCAACTACCTGGCCTATGTGGACCAGCGCCGGCTCGACGGCGGCAAGGTTTACCGCATCGTGACGCCGGCGAACCAGCCGGCAGAGACGCCGCACAAGATCCAGGTGGTGCAGTGGGGCATGGACCTGCCGGACGGCAAGGCACCGCCGCTGCCCCCGATCGAACATGAAAGCACGCAGCAGAGCGGGCTGCTGCACCGCAACGGCACCGTGTCGATGGCGCGCAGCACGCCGGGCACGGCGGCGAGCGAATATTTCATCTGCATCGGCGACCAGCCCGAACTCGACTTCGGCGGCGGCCGCAACCCCGATGGCCAGGGCTTCGCCGCGTTCGGGCAGGTGGTGGAAGGCATGGCGGTGGTGCAGGCAATCTACCGCAAGGCCCAGGCCGATCAGTATCTGAAGGCGCCGATCGTGGTGCGCACGGTGAGAAGGCTGGCGGCGGCCTGAGAGCGCGCCCCCCGCTCAGCTCGCGTACCCGAGCACCGCGAAGAAGTGGCAGGCGCTGCCACCGAGCACGAACAGGTGCCACACGAAGTGCGCGTAGCGCACTCGCGAGTCGTAGAGAAAGACCACCGCGCCGGCCGTGTACGACAGCCCCCCGGCGATCAACCACGCCAGGCCTGCGCCTGGCATGCGCGCCAGCAGCGGCGCCGCGGCGATCACCGCGACCCAGCCCATCGCCACGTACAGGCCGGTCGACCACAGCGGGTGCTTCAAGAGGTTCAGCAGCTTGGCGGCCATGCCCAGTGCGGCCATCGCCCACACCACACCGAACAGCGACCAGCCCCAGCCGCCGCGCAACACACCGAGCACGAAGGGTGTGTAGCTGCCTGCGATGAAGAGGTAGATCGCAGCGTGGTCGCAGCGGTTGAGCAGCTGTTTCGCGCGCCCGGCCGGCACCGCGTGGTACGCGGCCGAGACCAGGTACAGCAGCATCATCGTGGCCGAGAACACGCACACAGCCACGTTGTTCATCGTGCTGCCGTTGCCGTGCGCGAAGCCGAGCAGCACCGGCAGCGAAGCCACGGCCAGCAGGAAGCCGACGCCGTGGCTGATGCTGTTGGCGATCTCTTCGCCCCAGGTCTGGGGCCGGTCGGTGAGAGGCAGCTTAGGCATGGCGAAGGCGGGTATGGCTTGGGCAGTCATGGGCATTGAACTCGCGATGGGCTGTGCTTGCCATCCCCTCGTCAGGGGAGCCAAAAAGTCACGTTTCAGCGTCCGCCGGTCACGTCGACGAACGAGCCGGTGGTGTAGCTCGACGCGTCCGACAGCAGCCACACGATCGCCTGCGCCACTTCTTCGGCGCTGCCGGCGCGCTGCATCGGCACCAGCGGCGCCATCTGTTTCGCGCGGTCAGGCAGGCCGCCCGAGGCGTGGATCTCGGTCTCGATGATGCCCGGCCGCACCGCGTTGACACGAATGCCTTCGAGCGCGACTTCCTTGGCCAGGCCCATCGTGAACACGTCGATCGCGCCCTTGGCGGCGGCGTAGTCCACGTACTGCCCGGGTGCGCCGATGCGCGACGCGGCCGACGAGAGGTTGACGATCGCACCGCCGCGCCCGCCGTTTTTCGTTGACAAGCGTTTCACCGTTTCGCGTGCGCACAGGAAACTGCCGAACACATTGATCGCGAACATACGCTGCAGGCGTGGCAGGCTCATGACTTCGACACGCGCCTGCACGTCAACTACGCCGGCGTTGTTGACGAGCGCGCCGAGCGGCGGCAACTCGCGCTCGACGGTGGCGAACATCGCGAGCACCTGCGCTTCGTCCGACACGTCGGCCTGCACCGCGAGCGCGGTGCCCCCGGCGGCGCGGATCTGCGCCACGAGTGCCGCCGCCGGAGCCGCACCG
>JAYVTD010000287.1:0-2302 GCA_043774765.1 Rhizobacter sp.
GAACCAGGCCTTGGCCGCCATCGCGTTGGCCATCGTCTCCTGCGTCGTGAAGGTCTTGCTCGCGATGATGAAGAGCGTTTCGCTGGGCTTCAGTTTGCGCAGCACCGGCGTGATGTCGTGGCCGTCGACGTTGGAGACGAAATGCAGCGTGAGACCCGGGTGCGCAAAAGCGTCGAGCGCCGGCACCACCATCTGCGGCCCGAGGTCGCTGCCGCCGATGCCGATGTTGACGACGTGGCGAATACCGCTGGCCGGAGTGTCGCGCACCGTTTCCACGTAGGCGAGCATCGCGCCGAGCACCTGTTCCACCTCGGGCAACGAGCGGCCGAGCGCCGACGTGTGCGGCGCGCGCAAGGCCGTGTGCAGCACCGCGCGGCCTTCGGTGGCGTTGATCGGTGCGCCCGCGAACATGGCATCACGCAGCGCTTCGACACCGCACTCGCGCGCCAGATCGAGCAGGAAATGACGGGTCGCGGTGTCGAGCAGGTTCTTCGACAGGTCGGCAAACACTTCAGGCGCTTCGACACTGAAGGTCTCGAAGCGCCCCGGGTCGCGTTCGAACGCGTCACGGACGTCGAATTCGCGGCCGTGGGCCTCGAAGTGGCCTTTCAGCGCAGCCCAGGCGGGCGTGCGATCACAGCGGCTGAAGCTGCTCATTTCATGGCCTCGATCATCTTGTCGAGCCGGCCGGCGTCGGCCGCGAAACTGCGAATGCCTTCGGCGAGTTTTTCGGTCGCCATCGCGTCTTCGTTGAGCGCGTAGCGAAAGCTCGCTTCGTTGAGCGTGACCGCGTGGATTTTCGCGGCGCGCGCCGCCGCCGGGTCGAGCGCACGCGGCAACGCGGCCCCGCTCTTCTGCAGCGCGGCCAGCAGGTCGGGGCTGATCGTCAGCAGGTCGCAGCCGGCCAGTGCGGCGATCTGGCCCGCGTTGCGAAAGCACGCGCCCATCACCTCGGTGGTGACACCGAATTTCTTGTAGTAGGTGTAGATCTGCGCGACCGACTTGACGCCGGGATCGTTGGCCCCTGCGTTCGCGGCTTCGTCCCAGGCGCTGCCGGCGCTCTTCTTGTGCCAGTCGTAGATGCGGCCGACAAACGGCGAGATCAGCGTCACGCCGGCGTCGCCGCAGGCCACCGCCTGGAAGAAGGAAAACAGCAGCGTCAGGTTGCAGTGCATGCCCTCGTGTTCGAGGATGCGCGCCGCCTGGATTCCTTCCCAGGTGGAGGCGATCTTGATCAACACCCGCTCGCGGCCCACGCCGGCCTGTTCGTACAGCGCCATGAGGTGGTGGGCCCGCGCCACCGTGGCCGCGGTATCGAAGCTCAGGCGTGCGTCGACTTCGGTCGAGACGCGGCCGGGCACGATCTTCAGTATCTCCAGGCCGAAACGCACCAGCACATCATCGACGATCGTGTCCACACGCTCGCGCTTGTGCAAGGCCACGGCCGCGGAGAGCAGCGGTGCGTATTCGGGCTGTTGCACCGCCTTGAGGATCAGCGACGGGTTGGTGGTGGCATCGCGTGGCGCGAACTGCGCCAGTTCCTTGAAGTTGCCGGTGTCGGCAACCACCGTCGTGAATTGTTTGAGCTGGTCGAGCTGGTTCATGGCGGGCAAATTCAGCGCTTCGAAGCGCCCATTAGAACCCCGGCGCGTGACGATTTGCGAGCCTCGGCGTCAAGTTGTTTGCCGAAAGTAACCGGCCCCGGCGGGCTGCGGCCCTCTATGCGGCCACCACCGACAAACCGTGCCCGGCCAGCCGCAGGCCGACCTCATCGCCCGGCTTCCAGACCCGCCCCACATCAGGCGAGACGACGAAGATCGCGCCGAGTTCGGTCGCGAAGGTGTATTCGTGGAAGCTGCCGAGGTAGGCGCTTTTTTCGACCGTGCCGGCCAGCTCGCCCTGGCCTGCCGGCAGCACCTGCCAGGCCTCGGGCCGCACCGCGACCTTGACCTTGCCGGCCGCCAGCGCCTGCGCCCGGGTGCGTGGCAGCGTGATCGGGCCGAGCCGCACCGAACCGTCGGGCGTCGAAGCACCGTCGAACAACATCGCCTCGCCCATGAACCCGGCCACGAACTCGCTGCCCGGGCGTTCGTACAGGTCGTGCGGCGTGCCGGCCTGGGCGATCACGCCGTGGTCCATCACGATGATCTGGTCGCTGACCGCGAGCGCTTCGCTCTGGTCGTGGGTGACGTAGGCGACGGTCAGGCCCAGGCGCTGCTGCAGCGTGCGGATCTCTTCGCGCATCGAGCGGCGCAGCCGTGCGTCGAGGTTCGACAGCGGCTCGTCGAACAGCAGCACCGCC
>JAYVTD010000288.1:0-2129 GCA_043774765.1 Rhizobacter sp.
CTTGTCGAACAGCGCCGCGCCGAAGGCCTGGCGCTGGCGCACGAACTCCAGCGTCATCTTCAGCGCCTGGGTGGAATGGCCGACCGCCATCGCGGCCAGTGCGATGCGCTCGGTCTGGAAGTTCTTCATCACCGAGTAGAAGCCCTTGTTCTCCTCGCCGAGCAGGTTGCCGGCCGGGATGCGGCAGTTGTCGAACACCAGCTCGGCGGTGTCGGACGACAGCCAGCCCGACTTCTTCAACGAGCGGCCGACGCTGAACCCCGGTGTGCCCTTCTCGACGATGAACATCGACATGCCGTGGCGTGCACTCGTCGTCTTGGCGGCGATGAAATACAGGTCGGCATGCACACCGTTGGTGATGAAGAGCTTGCTGCCGTTGAGCACCCAATGCTCGCCGTCGCGCTTCGCTGTCGTCTTGATGCCGGCCACGTCGGAACCTGCGCCCGGCTCGGTGATGCCCACCGCCGTGATCGTGCGGCCCGAGATTACGCCCGGCATGTACTTCGCGTGTTGCGCCGCCGTGCCTGCGTGGTGCAGGTGCGGGCTGGCCATGTCGGTGTGCACGAGCACGGTGATGATGAATCCGCCGAAGGTCGATTGCGACAGCGCTTCGGCGAACACCAGGTTGGTCAGCGCGTCGGCTTCGGCGCCGCCGTGCTCGCTGGAATACATCAGGCCGAACAGGCCGGCATCGCCCATCTTGCGCAGCACTTCGCGCGGGGTCATGCCGGCCTCTTCCCAGGCCAGCGCGTGCGGTTCGACTTCGCGCGCGATGAAGCGGGCGATCTGCTCGCGCAGCAGCTCGTGTTCGGGGGTGAGGTAGATGTTCGGGGTGTCCATCACTCAGTGTTGCCAGGCGCGCAGCCCGCGCAGCTCTTCAAATGCGTTGAAGTCACGGTCGCAGTGCAGCAGCGTGTAGCCGTGGTCGATGCAGAAGGCCGCCACGAGCACGTCGATCGCGCTGCGCACCGTGATGCCCACTGCGCGCAGGCTGCGGTAATGCGCAGCGGCGCGGCGCGCCAGCGCCGGGCTGCCGGTGGCTTCGACGCACATCGACAGCATCAGCGTCTCGGCCTGCAGGTAGTCGCGTTCATGGCGAAACCCCCGCAACACTTCGTAGAGCACGAGGTCGGGCACGATCAGCTCGGTTTCGCCACGCGCGAGCAAGCGGCGCAGTGTCGCGCTCTGCGGCGTGCTGGCGCCGTTGAAGAAGTCGATCCAGACGCCCGAGTCAACGACGACCATGGCGCGCCTTGTCGGCCGCATACTTCGCGGCCGGCTCGTTCACAGCCAGCGCTTTCGCCGGGCCGCGCCGCGCCGTGCCCGCCTTTGCAGGCACGTGCGAGGCCGGCTCGACCTCGTCATCGCCGTCCCAGTGGAGCTTGCCTTCCCACTTCAGGATCTCGCGGTACGCGGCTTGTCGGGCCAGCAACTTCAAGCCCGCCTCGACCGCGTCCTTCTTGGTCTTGAACGGGCCCGCCCGCATCGCCGCTTCGAGCGTTGCGTCGTCGATATCGATGTTGGTGCGCATGATGTGTATAAAATCAGATAATTATGCACATACTACACTACATGCGGAAGATGCCGAACTTCGCCTCCGGGATCGGCGCGTTCAGGCTCGCCGAGAGCGCGAGTGCTAGCACGCGTCGGGTGTCGGCCGGGTCGATCACGCCGTCGTCCCAGAGGCGGGCCGAGGCAAAGTACGGGTGCGCCTGCACGCCGAACTGGTCAAGGATGGGCTGTTTGAACGCGGCTTCTTCTTCTTTGCTCCAGGCGCCGCCCCTGGCTTCGATGCCGTCGCGCTTCACGGTGGCGAGCACCGCCGCGGCCTGCTCACCGCCCATCACGCTGATGCGCGCGTTCGGCCACATCCACAGAAAGCGCGGCGAGTACGCGCGCCCGCACATGCCGTAGTTGCCAGCGCCGAAGCTGCCACCGATGATCACGGTGAACTTCGGCACCGTGGCCGTGGACACCGCCGTGACCATCTTCGCGCCGTGTTTGGCGATACCCTCGGCTTCGTACTTGCGCCCGACCATGAAGCCGGTGATGTTCTGCAGGAACACGAGCGGGATCTTGCGCTGGCAGCACAGCTCGATGAAGTGCGCGCCCTTCATGGCCGACTCGGA
>JAYVTD010000289.1:0-14306 GCA_043774765.1 Rhizobacter sp.
TCCACAGACTCTGCGCCAGCGTCGTCGCGCCGACGAACTCGACCGCGCGGCTGATCGTGTGGGTCGAGTCGCTGAAGCGGATCGCGACCGGCTGCACCGGTGTCTCGGTCGCGATCGCTGCCTGCAGCAGGTTGGCGTGGAATGGCAGCAGCGCCTGGCCATCAGACGTGGTGCCTTCGGGGAAGATCGCCACCGTGTCGCCCGCTTTCAGCGCCTCGGCCATGGCATGCACCACACGCAAGGCATCACGCTTGCGTTCACGTTCGAGGTAGAGCGTGCCGGCCGCGTCGACCAGGTGCGGAATGAGGGGCCACGATTTCACGTCGGCCTTCGACACGAATCGTGCGTGCGGGCAGACCGCGTGCACGGCCATGATGTCGAGCCATGAGATGTGGTTGGCGACCAGCAGCACCGCGCCGGCCACCGGCACACCTTCGACGCGCAGCGTGATGCCCATCAGGCGCAGCGTTTTCGTGGCCCACCACTGCACGTAAGACTGTCGCTGCGGGGTGGGCAGCGAACCGAAGCGCAGCAGCACGATCAGCACGCCGTGGGCACCGTGCAATACGCAGCGCAGCAGCCGGCCGGCCGCACGCAGCCGCGACGTCATCCCTGCGGCGCTTCGTAGGCCACACCGCCCGCGACCACGGTGCAGCGGACCCGGCCGGGCAGCTCGTAGCCGCTGAACGGGGTGTGTTTGCCCTGGCTCCTGAGGGCCCCGGGGGCGACGGTCCAGAGCGCTTCAGCATCGAACACACAGAGGTCGGCGACTCCGCCTTCGACCAGCCGGCCGGCGCTGGCCGACAAGGACCCCAGCGCATCGCCAAGCACCGCCACCGGCGCGCTCGTGACCGTGGCCAGGCTGCGGGTCAGCGGCAGCTTGGTTTGTGCGCCCCACTTCAATGCCAGGCTGAGCAGCAGTTCGAGCCCGGTCGCACCCGGTTCGGCTTCGGCGAACGGCAGGTTCTTCGCATCGGCCGCCACCGGCGTGTGGTCGCTGGCCAGCGCGTCGATGGTGCCGTCGGCCAGGCCTGAGCGGATCGCGTCGCGATCGCGTTGCTGGCGCAGCGGTGGCGTCAGGCGCATCGATGCATTGAAGTAGCCGATGTCGACGTCGGTCAGGTGCAGGTGGTTGATGCTCACGTCGCAGGTCACCGGCAAGCCTTCGGCCTTGGCGCGGCGAACCAGCTCGATGCCGGCGGCACTGCTGAGCCGGCACAGGTGCACGCGCGCGCCGGTGTCGCGCACCAGCTCGAACAGCGTGGCGAGCGCAATCGTCTCGGCGATCACCGGCACGCCCGACAAGCCCATGCGCGTGGCCAGCGGCCCCTTCGCGGCGACACCGTTGCCCAACCACGCATCGGTGGGCCGCAACCAGGTGGTGTAGCCGAAGGTCGATGCGTATTGCAGCGCGCGGTGCAAGACGAGTGTGTCTTTCAGCGCCACCTCGGCCTGCGAAAAGCCGACACAACCGGCTTCGGTCAGCTCGACCATCTCGGTCAGCACTTCGCCCTGCAAACCACGTGTCAGCGCGCCGAGCGGAAAGACCCGCGCGAGATTCAGGTTGCGGGCGCGGAACTTGAGCATCTGCACCAGACCCGGTTCGTCGAGCACCGGGTCGGTGTCGGGCGGGCAGACGAGGCTCGTGATACCGCCGGCCACGGCGGCGGCCATCTCAGATTCGAGCATGGCTTCGTGTTCGTGGCCCGGTTCGCCCAGCCGCGCGGCCAGGTCGACGAGGCCCGGAGCCACGATCAAACCTGCCGCATCGATCACGCGGTCGGCATCGAAATCGGCGCTGACCTTGCCGAGCGCCACGATGCGGCCAGCGGCGATGGCCACATCGGCCATCTCGTCGCGGCCCGTGGCGGGGTCGATGAGCCGGCCGTTTTGAACGAGTAGCTTCATGAGGTGCGTCAAGCGTTGTTGCCGGCGATGATCGACATCACGGCCATGCGCACCGCGATGCCGAAGGTGACCTGCGGCAGGATCACGCTCTGCGCGCCGTCGGCCACCACCGAGTCGATCTCGACACCGCGGTTGATCGGGCCCGGGTGCATCACGATCGCGTCGGGTTTGGCCAACGCGAGCTTTTCTGGCGTGAGGCCGTAGTTCTTGAAGAACTCGCCAGCGCTCGGCAGCATCGCGCCGCTCATGCGTTCGTTCTGCAGGCGCAGCATGATGATCACGTCGGCATCGCGAATGCCTTCTTTCATGTCGTGGCACACCCGCACGCCCATCGCCGAAAGGTCACCCGGCACCAGCGTCTTGGGGCCGACGGCACGGATCTCGGGAACACCCAGCGTGGTCAGTGCGTGAATGTCGGAGCGGGCCACGCGCGAATGCACGATGTCGCCGACGATCGCGACGGTGAGCTTGGTGAAGTCTTGCTTGAAGTGCCGGATCGTGTACATGTCGAGCAGGCCCTGCGTCGGGTGCGCGTGGCGCCCGTCGCCGGCATTGACCACGTGCACGTGCGGCGCGCAGTGCTGCGCGATCAGGTAGGGCGCGCCGCTCTCGCCGTGACGCACCACGAACATGTCGGCGTGCATCGCCGAGAGGTTGGCGATGGTGTCGAGCAAGCTTTCGCCCTTGGCCGCGCTGGAGCGCGCGATGTCGAGGTTGATCACGTCGGCGCTCAGGCGCTTGGCCGCGATCTCGAAGGTGGTGCGCGTGCGCGTGCTGTTCTCGAAGAAGAGATTGAACACGCTCTTGCCCCGCAGCAAGGGCACCTTCTTCACCTCACGGTCGTTGACGCTGAGAAAGGTGCCCGCCGTGTCGAGGATCTGGTGCAGCACCGGCTGCGGCAGGCCTTCGATCGAGAGCAGGTGGATCAGCTCGCCGTGGGCGTTGAGCTGCGGGTTGCGCCTTGAAAGCATGACTACGCATCCCCTTCGATGTCGAAACTGAAGCGGCCGGCGTCGTCGCGCACCAAAGACAAACGCTGCTCGCTCGGCAGCGTGATGCGCGCTGCCGACACCGCCGCGCTGATCGGCAGCTCGCGCCCACCGCGGTCGACCAATACCGCGAGCGTCACGCTCGAAGGCCGCCCGAAGTCGTACAGCTCGTTGATCACCGCGCGGATCGTGCGGCCGGTGTAGAGCACGTCGTCTATCAGCACGATGGGTTTGCCGTTCACGTCGAAAGGCAGGCGCGTGTGGTCGGCACCGGCCGTCATGCCACGTGAGCCGAAGTCGTCACGGTGGAGCGCGCTCGAGATCACGCCGTGTTCGCCCGCGAGGCCCAGATCGCGCTGCAGGCGTTCAGCCAGCCAGGCGCCGCCCGACCAGATGCCGACCAGCACCGAGCCCGGCTGCAGCAGGCCGCGCACACCGCGCGCCAGATCGGCGTACAGCGCTTCGGCGTCGAGGTGCAGGCTGCTCATTCGGTGGTCTCCAGCGTTCTCAAGTACTGCTCCAGGATGATCGCGGCCGACGCAGCGTCGGCGTCTGCCGCGCCCTGCGCGTGGGCTTCGGTCGTGCTGTAACGCTCGTCCACCTCATGCACGACCAGGTGGAAACGGCCGTGCAGCTGACGGGCGAATCGCCGGGCGCGCACGGTATTGTCGTGTGCCGCGCCATCGGGGTGAAACGGCACGCCGACCACAAGCGCGTGTGGCCGCCATTTTTCGATGAGCGCAGCGATCGCCGCGAAGCGGGCCTCGCCTTCCGTTGCAATGGTGCGCATCGGCGTGGCGGTCTGGGTGAGCGTGTTGCCGGAAGCGACACCGACACGCTGGGTGCCGTAGTCGAAAGCAAGAAACGAAAGCAGAGCGGGCGTGGCAGAAGACACCGGTCCACCCGAGCTCATGCGTGCCCCGCCTCCTGGCTCAGCATGCCCGAGCTGATGCCCAGCAGCAGCAAGGCCCGGTCGTAGCGCTGCTCGACCGGCGTGTCGAAGATGATGCTGGGTTCGGCGCTGACGTTGATCCAGCCGTTGCGGCTCATTTCGTCTTCGAGCTGGCCCGCGCCCCAGCCGCTGTAGCCCAGCGTCACGAGGATCTTCTTCGGGCCGGCGCCGTTGGACAAGGCTTCCAGCACGTCCTTGCTGGTCGTCATTTCAAGCCCGCCCGGGATCTGCAGCGACGAGTTGTAGTGCCCGCCCTTGCCTTCACCCCCGCCGAGCCGCTCGTGCAGCACAAAACCACGCTCGGTCTGCACCGGTCCGCCGAAGTAGACCGGCGAATCGGCCAGGTCGGCACGGTCGAGCGAGAGTTCGACTTTCTCGAACAGGTTCTTCAGCTTGATGTCGATCGGCTTGTTGATCACCAGCCCCACCGCGCCCTGCTCGGTGTGCTCGCACAGGTAGACCACGCTGCCCGCAAAGGCGCCATCGCCCATGCCCGGCATCGCGATCAGGAAATGGTTGGTGAAGTTGACCGGAGTGGCTGACATGCGCGCATTTTATTCCTGCGGCAGACTAGGGCCTGTAAACGCCATGGGAGGGCTCGCGTGACTCAGCAAACAGGCGCCCGCAAGGCGCAAAGCGCAGCCGTAGTGGCTGCTACGGCGAGCATTTGCAACGCGGCGGGCGCCTGTTTGCTGAGATCACCCTTCGGGCCGGCGGCGGGCAAGCCGCAGGGCCGCGTTGCACGCTCTTTGTGTGCCCGAGGCACACGGCCTCGCGTGCGCCTTGCCCTGCGGCTTGCCTGCCGCCGGCGCGAGCCCTCCCATGGCGTTTGCAGGCCCTAGCCCCATGCAAAGACCATTAGACCGCGCACTCGTCTGGTTTCGCCGCGATCTGCGCGCCGACGACCACGCCGCGCTTTACCACGCCCTGCGCGCTGCGCGCGAGGTCTGGTGTGTGTTCGTCTTCGACCGCGAGATCCTCGACGCGCTGCCGCGCCGCGACCGGCGCGTCGAGTTCATTCGTGACAGTGTCGAAGAGCTCGGCCGCACGCTCACAGCGCTGGGGGAAGCGCACGGCCACGCCGGTGTTCGCCTGATCGTGCGGCACGGCCACGCCGGCAGCGAGCTGCCAAAACTCGCCAACGGGTTGCGCGCGCAGGCGGTCTACGCCAACCACGACGACGAGCCGGCCGCGCTGGCACGCGACGGCCGGGTACGTGATGCACTCGCGAGCGCGGGCATCGCCTGGCACACCGGCAAGGACCACGTGGTCTTCGAGCGCAGCGAGCTGCTCACCGGAGCAGGCAAACCCTATAGCGTGTTCACGCCCTACAAGAACGCGTGGCTGAAGAAGGTCGAGCCGTTCTTCCTGAAGGCTTACCCGATCAAGAGCCACGCTGACGCTTTGGCAGCACCGCCCGAGCCGCTGGCGGCGCCCGTTCCAACACTCGGCGAACTCGGGTTCGAGACCAGCAACCTGGCCACGCTGAAGATCCCCACCGGCAGCAGCGGCGCGCAAGCGCTCTTCACCGAATTCATGCAGCGCATCGACGCCTACGAAGAGACGCGCAACTTCCCCGCCGTGAAAGGCCCGAGTTACCTGTCGGTGCACCTGCGCTTCGGCACCGTCTCGATCCGCCAGCTCGCGCGCGCTGCGTGCGGGCGCATCGAAGCGGGCGGCTCGCGCGGCGCCGAGGTCTGGCTCTCGGAGCTGATCTGGCGCGACTTCTACCACCAGATCCTGCACCATCACCCGCAGGTGGTCGGCGCGAGCTTCAAGCCCGACTACGACCGCATCGAATGGGAGCAAGGCCCCGAAGCCGACGCGCTGTTTGCCGCCTGGTGCGAAGGTCGCACCGGTTACCCGCTGGTCGATGCGGCGATGGCCCAGATCAACCAGACCGGCTACATGCACAACCGGCTGCGCATGGTGGTCGCGAGTTTTCTGGTGAAAGACCTGGGGCTCGACTGGCGCCGGGGCGAAGCCTACTTTGCCGAGCACCTGAACGATTTCGACCTCGCGGCCAACAACGGTGGCTGGCAATGGGCGGCGTCGACGGGCTGCGACGCGCAACCCTACTTCCGCATCTTCAACCCGGTGAGCCAGAGCGAAAAGTTCGATGCCTCGGGCAAGTTCATCCGTCGTTACCTGCCGCAGCTGGCGGCGCTGCCCGACAAGCTGATCCACGCCCCGTGGGAAGCGCGCCCGCTCGAACTGCAAGGCGCCGGGGTCGCGCTCGGCACGAACTACCCGCGGCCGGTCGTGCGCCACGACGAAGCGCGTGCGCGCACGCTGCAGCGTTTCAGTGTGGTGAAAGCGGGGCCGTGAAACACGCCGAGCTCATCACGGCCCCGGCGGATCGAACCCTCAGGCAGCGACGCGCGACGCGGTGTATCGGCCCACCAGCGCCAGCAAGTCTTCTTCCGAATACGGCTTGCCGAGGTAGTGGTCGACGCCGAGTTCGGCCGCGTAGTCGCGGTGCTTCTGCGCGATGCGCGAGGTGATCATGATCACCGGCAGCTCGCGCAGGCGGGCATCGCCCCGCATGTTGCGCACCAGGTCGAAGCCGTCCATGCGCGGCATCTCGATGTCCGAGAGCACGATCTGCGGCAGCTCTTCGGCCAGGCGCTCCAGCGCGTCGAGGCCGTCCTTGGCGAGCACCACGCGGTAACCCTCGCGCAGCAGCAGGCGCTGCGTGACACGGCGCACCGTGAGCGAATCGTCGACCACCATCACCAGCGGTGCCATCTTTTCGTCCGGCCGGCTGACCACCGGCAGGGCGGGCATCTGCACCGGGGCGCGCATCGCCGCGTTGGTCGCGGCACGCGCCGAATCGCCGTACAGCGTGGCCAGCGCGACCGGGTTGTAGATCAGCGCCACCGCACCCGAGGCCAGCAGCGTGATGCCGGCCAGCCCGGGCATGCGCGAGAGTTGCGGCCCGAGGTTCTTGACCACCACTTCCTGGTTGCCCAGCACTTCGTCGACGTGCAGCGCAATGCGCTGTTGCGCGCTGCGAATGACCACGATCGTTCGGGTGCGTTCGGGCTGGCCGAGCGAACGCGGGCTGAGCTGCAACAGCGCGCCGAGCCAGAAGAACTGCACCGTGCGCTCGGGCATGGTGTAGACGCCGCTCGCGTAAGACTGGGCGATCTCTTGCGGCGTGCCACGCCGCACCACCTCGACCAGCGTCGAGGGCACTGCCACCTGCGTCTCGCCGCAGCGCAGCATCACGACCTGCGTGACCGCCGTGGTCAGCGGCAGAACCATGCGGAACGAAGTGCCCTTGCCGGCCGCCGTCGCGGTTTCGACGCGGCCGCCCATCGCGTTCACTTCGGAGCGCACCACGTCCATGCCGACACCGCGGCCGGCGAGTTCGGTCACCGATTCGGCGGTCGAAAAACCAGGCGTGAAGATCAGGTTGGCAAGTTCGGCATCGGTTGAATGCGCGTTCGCGTCGATCAGGCCCAGCGCCACGCCCTTGGCGCGGATGCGCTCCAGGTTCAGGCCGGCGCCGTCGTCGCGGAACTCGACCCCGACTTCGTTGCCCTCTTGCGTCAGCGCCACGATGATCGAACCGGTCGGGTCCTTGCCCGCAGCGCTGCGTACGCCGGGCAGCTCGATGCCGTGGCCGACGCAGTTGCGCAGCAGGTGTTCGAACGAACCGGTCATGCGGTCGAGCACACCACGGTCGACTTCGATCGAGCCACCGACGATGTCCAGACGCACGGTTTTGCCGGTCTCTTTCGCGGCCTGGCGCACCACGCGGTACAAGCGGTCTGACAAACCTTCAAATTCGACCATGCGGGTGCGCAGCAGGTCGTCTTGCAGGTCGCGTGTCATGCGCGCCTGCGCCACCAGTTCGTCTTCGGTGTTTTCCACCGAACGCTGCAGGCTGCGCTGCACCGTGTGAACGTCGTTGACCGACTCGGCCATCATGCGTGTGAGTTCCTGGAAGCGCGTGAAGCGGTCGAACTCGAGCGGGTCGAAGGTCTGCGACGCGGCCTTCGCGGCTTCGAGCCGCGAGGTCATCTGCATTTCGCCGTGGAACTCGATGTCGCGCAGCTGCGCGCGCAGGCGCTCCAGGTTTTCCGTCAGGTCGCCGAGCGACCCCTTGATCTGCGACACGCCGGCGTCGATGCGCGAACGCGTGATGCTGACCTCGCCGGCCAGGTTCACCAGGCGGTCGAGCAGCGGCGCGCGCACCCGCACGGCCGATTGCGTGCCCTGGGTGCGCTCGGGCGCCTTTCGCACCGCGGCCTCGGTGCGCGCGAAGCGGCTGAAGTCGATCGGTGCCACGGCCACCCCGGCCACTGCAACGCCCGGCTCGGGCAGTGCCGGCACCGGTTCCGTGCGTGCCGGCGCGGCCACTTCGTCCAGCAACGCGGGCTGGATGATCACGTCGGCCTGGCTCGGCGCGGCCGGCACCGGCTCGCCGACGAGCTCGCGCGGGGCTTCGGTCAGTAGCACTTCGAACGGCACGGCCGGTGCCGCCTCGGCGGGCCGCGCGCGGGCCGGCTCGGCCGGTTTCGCGCTGCTCACCAGCGCGAGCGGCGCGGCCGGGGCGTCCTGCCCGCGCAACGCGTCGAAAGCCTGCGACAACGCGTCGCCATAGATCTGCAGCGTTTCGACATCGGGCGGGCTGACCGGCGGGTGCGCCAGCACGTGTTCGATGCGGGTCTCCAGGCGGTGCGCCATTTCGCCCAGGCGCATCGCGCCGGCCAGGCGGGCACCGCCTTTCAGGGTGTGCAGCGTGCGCATGCACGCGGCCGGGTGGGCCGCTTCGCCAGGGCGGCGCACCCAGTCGCGCAGCTTTGCGGCGAGCTGCGGCAGCAGCTCCTCGGCTTCTTCTTCGAAGATCGGGAACAGCTCGGCGTCGATCGCGTCGACCGCGTCGATCGTGTCGTCGGCGTCGACCAGCGCGTGGGCCGCGCCGGTGCTGCGCGCGGACTCGACCGGCAAGTCGCCGAACGGCTTCAGCTCGGTCAGACCGAGAGCACCGAATTGCGAATCACCGTAAGCGGACACCGTAAACGGCACGGGCGCCGGCAAGTCCGCGTGCGCGGTGTCCATCACCAGTTCGGCGACCACCGGGGCCGGGTCCTGGGCGAGTTCGGCAGGTTCGGCCGCCGGCGCTTGCGCCGTGTCGATGGCCATCAGCGGCAACGCCGGCTCGCGCACCGGCTCGGCGACCGGCTCCGCCTGCTCAAGCTCGGAGGCGGCCGTCGCCGCTTCCAGACGCTTGGCCGAACTCAGCTCGTGCACGGCCAGGCGGGCCAGCAACTCAGGCGACGGCTCCTTCAGAAAACCGGCGGCGAACTGGTGCAACAGGCGGCGAATCTCTTCGGCCGCATCGACGAACAGGCGCGCTTCTTCGGGTGTGCCGTTGCCGATGGCGAGCGAACGGGTCTGGGCGTGTTCGAGCGCGCGTGCCAGCTGCGACAGGTCGCTGAAACCGACCGTGGCGGAGCTGCCGGCCAGCGAATGTGCGAGCGCAATCGGCGCGTCGCCGATCGGCCGGTGCAACTCCATCGCCCATTCGGCGATTTCGGTCGTCAGGCGGCGCGACAGCTCGTCGGCTTCGTTGAGGTAGATGTTGAACAGCGGTATGCCGATGCGCAGGTGGCCGACCCGCTTGACGAGTTCGTCTTCGGGTTCTTGCAACGGCGCCGACCCAGGCACCGCGTCGAGGGCGGCGTGCGCCGACGCGGGCGCGAGTTCGGGCACAGGTGCGGCTTCGACAAGCGCGTCGAACCCCAGCTTGAGGTCGATCAGATCGACCGACACCTCGGGCAGCGGCATTTCGTTGGCAGCGCGCAGCGGCATCGGCTCGGTGGCGGCGTTCGCGAACGGGTATGGCGAATCGAGCTCGCTGGTGTCGAGCGCCCCATGGGCACTGTCGAGCCCCTCGAGATCGAACTCGAACGACACTTCAGACAAGGGCTCGCTCAGCGGCGGCAGCGGCGGCGTCATGTCGACGGCCACCGGCAACAGGCCGCGGAAGTCAAGGTCGGTCGCGCTCGGCAGATCGGGCGGCAGCAGCAGCGGCAGCGCGATGTCCGAGCTGTCGTTGCTGCCGGCCGGGGCCTGGCCGTCGCTGACACGCAGCGCGGCCGCTTTGACGGCCGCCGCGGTGTGCCCGGCGTCGTTTTTTGCCGAGATGGCGTTGACCCAGTCGCTCAGATGCGAAACAGTCCAGGCGGTGAATTCCAGCAGCGCCGGCGCGGCCGCGCCCTGATCGGCGAGGTGGCTGTTGTAGAGCTGCTCGCCGGCCCAGGCCGCGTCGCCGAACTCCTTGAGCCCGACCATGCGCGAGCTGCCCTTGAGCGTGTGGAAAGCACGCCGCAGCGTGGTGAGTGCCGAAATATCGTCGGGGGCACGGGCCAGGTCGGCATGCGCTGAACGCGCGGTGTCGAGCACCTCCAGCGCTTCTTCGAGGAAGATGCCACGCATCTCGTCGTCTTCGGCGAGGTCGGAGCCGGCGTCTTCGAAGCTCAGCGTCATCGGCGTGGTCACACGGCCGGTCGATCGCTCGGGCTCCAGGCCGACCGGGTCGGACGCGGTCGAGACGAAGTCGACCAGCGCGTCGGACAGATCGCCGCGGGCGTTGGCCAGGTCTTCGGGGTGTTGCGCCGCCTCAAGCGCTTCCTGTGCCTTGAGCACGGTGGCGGCGAGTGCCGGCTGGTCGGCGGCCTGCGCTTCGTGCGACAGGCGCTGCAGGTCACGCGACACGTCTTCCAGCGACACGTCTTCGCTCGCCGACGACAGCGCCAGATGCTGGGCCTGTTCGATCAGGCGCGGGTCCACCGCGGGCGCGCTGCTGGCGCTCGGGGCGTGCACTTCGCCGCGGCCCATCACCGGGCTCAGCGTGCCGGCCTCGGCGTCATAGCGGAACAGCGACTTCGCCATCTGCGGCTGCACGCTGAGCATGTCGATCAGGAAGCCGAGGGCGCCGAGGTTGCCGGCCAGGCGGTCGAACACACCGGACTGGTGAACCCGCGCCGGGTCGATTTCGGTCGACACGAGCCCGTCGACCTCGTCGCGCATGCGCAGCAGGGCTTGCGCGGCGTGGTCCATGCCCAGCACCGAGAGCACACCGCGCATCGCGGAAAGCTGGTTGGGCACCGGGATCAGCACGTCACGCTCGGTCGGGTTGCGGAAGTACTGGTCGATCAGCTTTTCGGCTTCCGACAAGGAAGCGCGCAACTCCTGCACCACACTGCCCATCGTCTGCCGATCGGAGACACGCCGGTACAGCTCTTCCATCCAGCTTTCGAGCGGGTCCGGCGCGCGGCCCTGGCGCACGGCGGCCAGGCGCTCGGCCAGACGCTTCACGCGGGTGGCCTGCTCCGGGTTGTCGAACTCGGCGTCTTCGAGGGCCGCTTCGACATAGAGCAGGCTGGTCGCCACTTCCATCGCCAGCGGCGCGGGCGGCGCGGCGCCGGTCTGCTGGGTCTGGGCCACGGACTGCTGCAGCTCGGCGGCAAAGGTCTCGCCGAGCGGGAACAAGCGCTTGAGCGAATCACCGACGAGCGCGAACTGTTCCGACAGGCCCGCCAGGCGGTGCATTTCGCCGCCGGCGATCGCCGACCAGGCTTCCTTGGCGGCCGTCACGCGTTTGCGCGCCTGGGCCACGAGCGCCGGGTCGACACGGCCGAGCGGGCTCACGGTGTAGTCGACCGGGGCGTATGAGGCCAGGCCGTAGGCGCGCCGCACGGCGGCCAGGCGCGGCGCATGGTCGCCCGCGCCGGGCGCGGCACTCTGGGCACAGAAGAAGAGCAGGTCTTGGGCAAGGCGCTCGGACAACTCCGATTCGCCGCGCTCGAGAATCCGGTACTGCGCCAGCAGGCGCGATGCCACACGTTTGCTGAACACGTCGAAGCCCAGCAGGCTTTGGGCCTGGGCTTCGAACACGGCAGAAGCCAGCTTCCAGAGGTTGCCGGTCTGCGCCTGCGTGGTGCCGGCGCCGAGCCCGGCGCAGATGTCGCTCATGCGTTCTGCGACCGCCAGAGGGTTGGCGGCGCGCATCATCGCCAGCAGCAGCGCTTCGAGCGCGGCGTGAGTCGCCGCATCGGGCTGGCGCGCCGTGGCTTTCGGGTCGGCAGGCAGGTCACGCCACTGCCAGTCGACCGCCCACAGGTCGGCCGGGTGCACGCGGTCGGCGCCGGCCGCTTCCTGCACCGCGCGGTATTGCGGGAACAGAGAGAGCGTGGACACCGGCTTGTTGGCCAGCATCCGGTTGAGGTAGTCGAGCAGCGCGAACGATGCGCGTTCGATGTCGTCGATCACCAGCGTGGTGAGCTTGTGCGGTTTGCTCGCATAGCGCTGCACCGCCGCTTCACTGGCGCGCAGCACCATCGCCGCGGCCGGCAGGCCAACGAGTTCGAGCGCACCCACGCCCTGGTGGATCTGGGCGCGCGCGCCACGCAGCACGGCCGGGTCGACGGCTTCGATGTCGGAGCTGGCGAGGGTTTCGGTTTCCTTGACGAAGCGGCGCAGCGCCTTGTGCGCGGCATCGAGCGAGCGGCGCAACTCTTCATGCACCCACGCCAGGGCGCTGAGGTCGTCACCGGTTTCGCTGGGCATCTGGCTCATCGTCGCGCTCATCATTGTGGGGTCGAATTATTCGATCTTGAATCGCGCCACCGACTGCTTCAGTTCTTCGGCGGTGCGTGACAGCTCGCGCACCATCTGCGCGGTGGAACGTGTGCCTTCGCCGGTCTGCTCGGTCACCGCAAAAATGTGCTGGATGTTCGCCGCCACCACGTTGGCCGATTGCGCTTCGCTGAGCGCCTGGTTCGAGATCTGCGCGATCAGCTCCGCCAGCTGGCGCGAAACCCGGTCGATCTCGCCCAGCGCCGTGCCGGCCGCGTCGGTCAGTCGGGTTCCTTCGACCACGCCCTGGGTGCTGCGCTCCATCGCGCCGACCGCGTCTTGCGTGTCGGTCTGAATCGTCTTCACCAGCGCCGCGATCTGGCGCGTCGCGTCGCCGGAGCGTTCGGCGAGGCGCTGCACTTCTTCGGCCACCACCGAGAAGCCGCGACCGGCTTCACCGGCCGACGCGGCCTGAATGGCGGCGTTCAGCGCCAGCACGTTGGTCTGCTCGGTAATGTCGGAAATCAGCTCGGTGATTTCGCCGATCTCCTGCGACGACTCGCCCAGGCGCTTGATGCGCTTGGAGGTTTCCTGGATCTGGTCGCGGATCGAGTTCATGCCGCCGATCGTGTTCTGCACCGCGCGCAGGCCCGACTCGGCCGCTTCGAGCGACTGGCGCGCCACCGCGGCGGTTTCCTGCGCCTGGCCCGACACGTTGTTGATCCGGCCCGCCATCTGCAGCACCGACTCGCCGGTGTCGCGGATCTCGCGCAGCTGCTCGCTGGACGTGGCCAGCAGCTCGGTCGAGTTGGCCTCGACCTTCTCGGTCGTTTCGGTCACTCGGCCCACCGTGCCCTGCACCTGCGAGACCAGCGTGCGCAACTCTTCCACCGTGTAGTTCACCGAGTCGGCGATCGCGCCCGTGATGTCTTCGGTCACTGTGGCCTGCTGTGTCAGGTCGCCTTCAGCGACCGCCTGCAGTTCGTTCATCAGCCGCAAAATAGCCGCTTGGTTGGCGTCGTTGACGCGCTTGGCTTCCTGCTGCTCGCGTTCGGCCGCGAGGCGCCGGTCTTCCGCAGAACTGCGGCGTTCGTTCTGGTCACGCACATACAGGCGCAGGAAACCGACACCGCCCAGCAGCATCACCGCTGCGGCCAGCAACAGCAGCACGAAGTTCAGGCCGCTGAAGCCGGTTTCGGTGCCGAGCTTGTCCTGGACGGCCTCGAGGCCCTTGCGCAGCGCTTCGCTGTCGGCCACGACGGTGGCCTGCGCTTCACGCGCCGCGACCAGGCCTTGCAGGTTGCCGAGAATCGCACCGGCCTGGGTGCGTGTTTCTTCGTACTGCTTCATCAGCGCGACCAGACGCTCTTTCGTGGCCGGGTCTTTGGTCGGAGCCAGGCGCAATTCGGCATTGCCGTCGGACAGGCCCTGGCCGATTTCACGGAACGAGTTCAGGTCCTTGCCGAGCAGGAACACGGCCTCGGGGCTCACGCCTTCCATCGTCAGGAATTCGTTGGCCGACTTGCCGATGCGCTGCGTCAGCATCACGAGCTGGCCGGCGGCCGACAGCTCCGACGGCGACGCACCCTGCTGCAGCTTCAGCGACGAGATGGTTTCGGCGATCTCGAGCAGATCAGACGACTGGCGGTTGATCGAGCGCAGTGCCTCGCCCACCTGCGTCAGGATCTTCTGCTGGCCGAGAATCGTGGTCGCGTTCTTCTCGGCCTTGTCGACCAGCGGAAGCACCGGATCGAGCAGGCCTTGCACCGCCGAGGGCGCGGCCGGCACAGCGCCCTCGCCGGTCTTCAGGCTGCGCACGTTTTTCGCCAGCACGTCGATGCTCTCGCGCACTTCGGCGAACGCCG
>JAYVTD010000290.1:0-2484 GCA_043774765.1 Rhizobacter sp.
CAGGCGCGCACCGACACGAAGCAATTCCGCGCCGGGCGCGACGGGCATGTCGGCGCCGCCGAAGCGCAGGCGGTGAACAACGCGCAGAACCGGCAGAGCGCGCGCATCTACAACAAGCGCCACAACGCTGCGAACCGCGGCTGATTCCGCCACACCCCGGTTTCGGGCCGCGCGGCCGAGACAAGCGGCTGCCTGCCGCACACCGCAAGGAGATTCCATTGAGTTCCATCGAAACCTGCGAGACCGAGGCCGTGGCAGACACGGGGATCGCTGCCAAGCCAACCGCCAACGGTACGAGCCTGGCGCCGACACCTGTCACTGCCCTCACGGCACTCTTTTCCGCAACGCTGGCGGCCTGCGGCGGCGGCAGCGGCAGCGAGGCATCCGCGCCGACGCCCTCTCCGGTACCAGCGCCACCACCGGCACCGGCCACGGCAGCCGAAGCATCGCGCTTTCTCGCCCAGGCATCGATGGGCGCCAACCGCATGCACATCGGCCGCGTGCAGGCTGTCGGCTACGCGGCGTGGCTCGATGAACAGTTCGATCTGCCCGCCTCGCCGACACGCTGGGACTGGCTGGTCGCACAGGGCTATTACGCTGACTCCGCGAACAGCAACTCACAGGCGGGCTTCGACAACTGCGCATGGGCGCATGTGCTGAGCGCACCCGACACCCTGCGTGAGCGCGTGACGCTGGCCTTGTCCGAAATCTTCGTGGTTTCGGTGGCCAGCATCAACGCGAACTGGAAGAGTTTCGGCGGCGCAGCCTTTGCCGACCTGCTGCAGGCCAACGCCTTCGGCAACTTTCGGACCTTGCTGCAAAAGGTCTCGACCAGCCTGCAGATGGGCGCCTATCTGACCTTCCTCAACAGCAGGAAAGAGGATCCCGCAAGCGGAGCGCTGCCTGACGAAAACTACGCTCGCGAGTCGATGCAGTTGTTCACCATCGGCCTGCAGCAGCTTGAGATCGACGGCTCCCTCAAGCTGATCAACGGCAACCCGGCCGACACCTACACACTCGACGACATCACCGGCCTGGCGCGTGTGTTCACGGGCTGGACCTACGACTTCGCCGGTGCGGCCGTCCCCAAGGCCACGCCCGACTATCACCGGCGGCCGATGATTCAAAACGCGAGGTTCCACGAGACCGGCGCAAAGGCGTTTCTCGGAACGACGATCCCTGCGGGTACCAGCGGAGAGGCGAGCCTGACTCTTGCGCTCGACTACATCTTCGCGCACCCGAACGTCGGGCCGTTCATCAGCCGCCAGCTGATCCAGCGCCTGGTCACCAGCAACCCGAGCCGCGGGTATGTGGCGCGCGTGGCCAGCGTCTTCAACGACGATGGCTCCGGCAAGGGCAGCGCACTCGAGCGACGTGGCAACCTGCGCGCCGTGGTGCGGGCGCTGCTGCTCGACGATGAGGCGCGCGGCGCATCGGCTGGCGCCGCGGGCAGCGGCAAGCTGCGCGAGCCGATGCTGCGCTTCAGCGCGTGGGCGCGAGCGTTCAGCGTCAGCTCGCCGAGCAACGCGTGGAAGGTGGGCGACACCACCAACCCCGCCACCGCTCTCGGCCAGAGCCCGCTGCGCTCGCCGTCGGTGTTCAACTTCTTCCGCCCCGGCTACGTGCCGCCCAACACGGGAATAGCCAGCGCCTCGCTGGTGGCACCCGAATTCCAGATCACCAACGAGTCGTCGGTGGTCGGCTACCTCAACTTCATGAAGCGCGCCGTGGCCGGCCTCATCGGTGACCTCACGCCCGACTACACCAGCCTGATGCCGCTGGCCGACGACGCGGCGGCCCTGCTCGCCGAGATCAACCTCGTGCTGGCGGCCGGCGCGCTGCCTGCCGAGACGACCTTGAAAGACCTCGCTGCCGCCGTGCAAACCATGGCCAGTGGCGACGACACCGCGCGGCGCAACCGCATCAATGCCGCAGTGCTGCTGGTGCTCGCGGCGCCCGAATTCATCGTTCAGAAGTGAAGGATCAGCCATGACCCAGCAAACGTCACGCCGCGCCTTCCTGCAACGCGCCTCGGCCCTGTCGATCGCCGGCGCTGCCGCGCCGTGGGCGCTGAACCTGGCGGCCATGAGCGAGGCCGCAGCGGCCACGGCCACCGACTACAAGGCGCTGGTCTGCGTCTTCCTCTATGGCGGCAACGACTATGCCAACACACTGGTGCCGTACGACCAGGCGAGCTACGACGCCTACTACCGCATGCGGCCGACTGTCGCCTACCTGCGCAGCGCGCTGGACCCGTTCAGGCTCGACCCGGCGGTTGCGCTGCCCGACGGTAGGCAGTACGCGCTGGCCCCGGAGCTGAGCCCGCTGTTCAAGCTGTTCGCCACCGACAAGAAGCTCGGCGTATTGCTCAACGTGGGCACGCTGACCCGGCCGACGTTCAAGAGCGACTTCACCGGCAAGTCGCTCGACCTGCCGCCCAAGCTGTTCTCGCACAACGACCAGCAGTCGTACTGGCAGTCGGCC
>JAYVTD010000291.1:0-5683 GCA_043774765.1 Rhizobacter sp.
ACCTGGTGGTTCAAGGGCGCGATTCCGGTCGGTTTGATGTTCGTCGGCGCGGCGCTGATGGTCACCGCCGCCAACCACCCGCGCGCGCAACTGATGCGCGAAGGGCCGGTGTTCGGCGCGTGGGTCGAGCTGCTGTCGCGGCCGGGAATGATCGCGATCCTGGTCTTCATCCTGCTGTTCAAGCTCGGCGACGCGTCGATGGGTTTCATGGTGAAGCCGTTCTGGGTCGACGCGGGTTTCACCAACCAGCAGATCGGCCTGGTCAGCGTGCAGCTCGGCCTGGTGCTGTCGATCGCCGGCGGCCTGATCGGCGGCTGGTACGTGGACACGCGTGGCATCTTCAAGGGCCTGTGGGTGTTGGGCATCTGGCAGGCGCTGTCGAACCTGGTCTACGCCTTCGCCGCTTACGCCGTACCGCGCGCTGCGCAGGGCAGCGACATCGCGATGGCGCACCAGCTGATGGTCTACAGCGCCAGCGCCGTCGAGAGCTTCACTGGCGGGCTGGGCACCGGCGCGTTCCTCGCGTTCCTGATGGCGATCACGAGCCGAGCCAAGGCGACGACCGAGTACGCCATCCTCTCCAGCATCTTCGCCTTCAGCCGCGCGGTGGCCGGCTGGGCCGGCGGCATCGGTGCGCAGGAGATGGGTTATTCGGCCTACTTCTTCCTGACCTTCTGGCTCAGCTTCCCGGCCTACCTGCTGCTGCCGCAGGTGCGCCGCATGCTGCAGGATGCCGAAACGAAGTAGCGCAGGGAACGCACGGCCCGCGCGGCAATCACAGCCCACCATGAACAAACCCGCCAAACCCGTTTCCGCCTGGGCTCACCACGGGGCTGCCTGTGGCTGCGGCTTCATGCCCGGCCGCCGGCTCTTTACCGGCGCCTTGCTCGCCGCGGGCGCCGGCGCGTTCGGGCCGGTGCTGGCGCGCGAGGGTGTCGAGGTGGGCAAGAAGTCGATCTTCGCCGGCGCGGTGTCGGCCGAGCAGATCGAGCAGGCCGCCGGCCAGCAGTATGTGCAGATGCAGCGCCAGGCCGCGCAGCAGCGCGCGCTGGCGCCGGCCGACCACCCGCAGGTGGTGCGGCTGCGCGCCATCGCCCAGCGGCTGATCCCGCACACCTACGAGTGGAACGAACGGGCACGGCAGTGGAAGTGGGAGGTGAACCTGCTCGGCAGCAAGCAGGTCAACGCGTTCTGCATGCCGGGCGGCAAGATCGCGTTCTACTTCGGCATTCTCGAACAGCTGCAGCTCAGCGACGACGAGGTCGCGATGATCATGGGCCACGAGATGACCCATGCGCTGCGTGAGCACGCCCGCGAGCGTTTGGGCAAGACCATGGCCACGCGCGGTGCGATCGAAGTCGGCGCGGCGATCTTCGGCCTGGGCGGCCTGAGCCGCATGGCGGCCGACATGGGCGGCCAGTTGCTCACGCTCAAGTTCGGCCGCGAAGACGAATCCGAAGCCGACCTGGTGGGCATCGAGCTCGCGGCCCGCGCCGGCTACGACCCGCGCTCGGGCGTGACGCTTTGGCAGAAGATGGCCGCGGCCAGCAAGGGCGCGCCGCCGCAGTTCATCAGCACCCACCCGTCGGGACCGACGCGCATTTCTGACATCGAGAAGAACTTGCCGAAGGTGGCGGGCTTGTATGCGCGGGCAGCGAAGCCGGGGCAGCGGTTCGGGCCGCCGGCGGCGCGGGCAGCGAGTTCAGGCAACGGGGGTTGATCTCAAGGCCCGTGGGCATCATCGCGGCGGGCCGGCCGGAGCGTCGATTCCCGGAGCGTTCAAACGCATGTTGCGCGCCGCACGGCATGTACTGTGATGCATGGCACTTTGAGGAACGGACGTGGATCAACGAGTCGCGAGAGTTGGCAAGAACAACCGGGCACAAGTGGTCACCATCCCGCCCGAGTACCGATTCCCGGAAGGCATGAAACAAGTGTTCATCCGCAAGGTCGGCGATGAAGTGATCCTGTCGCCGAGGCCGGCCGACTGGAGTGCGTTTCTGGCGTCGGATGTTCGAGCCAGCGAGGACTTCATGGTCGGCATCGATGACCTCCCCGTACAGGAGCGCAGCTGCGTGTGAGTGAACTCTACATGCTGGGCACGGACACTTGCGCGTTCGTTCTTCGTCGAACCTCTGACACGCTCTTGGAGCGTATCCAGGCGGTTCCGGTACAGCAGCAGGTGATGTCGGTGGTGACGTATGCCGAGTTGCTCTACGGAGTCCAGGTGTCTTCGAAAAGAAAACGAATCAAACGGCCGTGGATGTTCTGGCCCGCCACCTGGCGGTCCCGGACTGGCCCAGGGCGGCCGCCAGACACTGTGCGGAGATTCGCGCTGACCTGAAGAAGAAGGGTTCGATGATCGGTGCGAACGACCTGTTGATTGCGGCTCATGCGCGCAGCCTTGGCGCGATCGTGGTCACGAACAACACCAAGGACTTCGCGCGCGTCAAAGGGATCAAGATCGAAAACTGGATGACCTGATCGCGCCCCGGCAGAACCCACCAGCAGGTCGGCACTGGTGGCCTGGGCTCGCCGCCGAAACGGCCGGCGAGCCCGCGCTACATCAGCTCACTGCTGGTCGACCCACTCCACGCCGTTTTCGCGGCGCACGAACTGCGCATCGCTGATGAACAGGCCGACGCCACGGAAGCCGAAACCGGTCGCGTTGAGCTCGGGGAACGCCGGCCCGGCGCTGCAGCCTGCGGCCACCGCCACGTTGTCCATCACCACGCTGCGGTCGCCCGGCAAAGCGACCAGGGCGCCGCTGCCATAGCGCGCGGTGCCGCCGCCGGCCAGGCGCGCAAAAGCGAACGTGCTGGTCGGGTTGACGGCGCCGGCCGGTAGCGCCCAGGCCACTGGCAGCGTTTCTTTCGCCGGCCCGGGCTGGATGTAGGCCAGCGTGTCGGCACTGAACTCGGCCCACTTGTAGCTGGCCGCGCTCGCCGCCAGCGGCACGGCGGCGAGATGCGGTGCCGTGAAGCTGGCGTCGGCCACACCGCTGGTGTTGCCGTTGTTGAAGATCTCGAACTTGTAGCGTGTGTAGGCCGGCACCGGCGCACTGATCGGCACCGCCGCGTACTCGTTGTACGGTTTCCATGCCGACTTGGAGATCGGCTTGGCCGCGTCCACGCTGGCGCGGTCGAGCACGTAGGTGTTGTTGGCGCGGAAGGTGACGCTGCTGACGTTGACGTTGCCGGTCTGGTTGGCGATGACCATGCGGTCGTCGCGCCGGCAGCCGTTGGTGTTCACGTTCGCGAGGTCGGCGCGCGTGAGCACCACGCCGGTGTCGGGCAGCGGGCCCACGCCGGCCACGGCATTGCTGATGCGCACCGAGCGCACGTTCGGGTGGCGGTTCGGGTTGAAGTACAGGCGCAGGCCCGACTCGTAGTAGCTCGTGCCGTTGAACTGGTCGACCTGCACGCCGCCCGCGCCCACCGGCCGCTCGGGGCTCAGGTAGAGGTAGCGGTTGACGACCGCGTTGACGCTGGCGTCGAACGCGCGGCGGTTGCCCGAGATCACCCAACCGGTGGGCTGGCCGGCCGTCGGCGCGGCGAACTTGCGCAACACGTCGACCCGGTTGCCGGCGAAGCCGTCGATGCGGGCGTAGCGCCAGACCATCGTCACGTAGTTGTTGCCGTCGTCGCCCTTGCGGAAGGCGTCGATCTCGACCCGCCAGGACGAGCCGGTCATCAGCGGGTCGAGGCCGATGACGTTGTAGTTTTCGAAAGCGTCGTAGCTGCTTTGCAGGTAGTCGCCGTCGTCGGCGAAGTTGCCGCCCAGGTCGTTGCAGGCCGGCTGCGCCGTCATTGAAGTGCCGCCGGCGTCGATCAAGAAACGCGCTGCGGGAGCGGCGGCAAAGCACTTGTTGAGGGCGGCTTCGATCTCGGCGATCTTGGCCACCACGTCGGTGACGTTCGGTGCGTCGGGCGCTGGCGCCGGCAACGATTTGTCGCCGCTCACGTCGGCCTTGGTCGTGCCTGGCGTGAGCGTGAGTGCCGCGTCGCTGCCGAGCGCGTCGCGCAGCGTGACGCCGCCTTCGACCGGCGTGACCTTGACGGTCTCGATGAGCTTGTCGGCGCCGGTGCCCGAGCCGACGGTGATGGTGGTGGTGATCGGGTTGAACGTGGCCGGATCGAGCCCGGCCGAGGTGAGTGCACTGGCGATGGCGGCCCGCAGGACCTCGAGCTTGGCGAGCAGCGCGGCGGCCGTCACGTTCGCCGGTGTCAGCGCCGCCGAGTCGCCGGAAGGCGCCAGCATCGCCGCGATCGCCGTGGTCAGCGGCGAGACGCTGATGCTCACTGAGCCCGAGGCGGGCAGGGCCGAGACAACTGCCGACACCAGCGTCACCGCGCTGTCGCCGACGGTGCCCTTCGCGAGCACGACGAGCGGGGCGGTGAGCCCGGTCACGTCGACCGAGTACTTGCCATCGGCGCCGACCTTGACCGGCGCGGTGACGGTCTTGCCGGTGCTGTCGGTCACGCTGACGGTGGCGCCCACAAAGGCCCGCCCGGTGGCGGCCACGCCGTCGAGTGTGACCGTCTGCACCACGGCTGGCGTGTCGTCGTCGCCGCCACAGGCGGAGAGCAGGGCGGCAGCGCCTAGCACGGCAGCGAAGACGGGGTTGAGCTTGAAATGTGAGGTGTTCATGAGGGTCGTCCTTTTGGTGTTCTGGGTTCAGTCCAGGGGGTATTCGCAAAGCCGGTTGCGGTGGTCGCAGCTGACCGAGGAAGCAGGTGGTTCGTCGGGCTGGCCGGCGGCGGCGGCCGGCGGGTCACGACCTGAGGCGATCGTGATCGTGGCGAGCAGGGCCATGCCGATCACAGCGGCGACCCAGGGCCAGTGGCGTGGGGGCGGGTTGGGTTGCATCGGGCACTCCTGAAATGCGGCGCACGGTGGCGCCTATAAGTGTGAAAGGTAGAAGGCGCGAAGGGCTGGCGCATCGTCGGGATTGATGAACCGGGCGGGGTAAGTCATGGTTCATCCTCAGGGGTGATGACGGGGGCCTACCGGTGTGCGTGTGAGGGGTCTCGGGAACGGCGTGTGGCGCTCAGCGCAGACCGGGCTCGTCGCTGTTGGCAACGCGCGCAAGCGGCGCTGAGGCCGCGGCGGCGGCCTGCCGCTGCAGTGCGGCCTGGCCCCACGCCCTGCCGGTGGGCGCCAGCACGATGAGCGCGGGCGTGCCGCCTGCGCCCTGCGTAGCGGCGGGGCCGGCGGCGAGCTGCAGGGCGCTGAGGTCGGAGAACGGGCCGAAGATGAGAAAGCCGGCACTCAGCACGGCAAAGGCGGCAATGCTGCCCGCAGTGATGCGGGCAACTGGGTGGGTTGGCTGCAGACGCGGGTGGTGGGCAGACCGATCAGGATCATGCATGGGGTGTTCCTTTCGAACATGAAGTTAGGGTGTTGGTGGTGCGGCGCTTCTCACTGCCGTAGGGGGCAAAGTTAGAAGAGCCGCGGCCCGTTCGCATCGGGAGGGTTGATGAGGCCTAGGCCGACATCAGCAAGCCAGCGGAAACGACTGGTTGCCCCGCGCTCTTTCATACAGAATGGGGATGCAGGGGGAACAAGACATGGACAACATGGCGCCTGCCACCTCGCAGGCGGAGCCGGACTGGCCTGAACTACGTCAGGTACGGCGAGCCATCGTGGTGGTTGATGTCGTTGAGTCGGTGCGACTCATGCA
>JAYVTD010000292.1:0-11800 GCA_043774765.1 Rhizobacter sp.
CTTCGGGGCTGTTCTCGCATGACGCGCCATAGGCCCGCTTTGCGCGGGGGTGTCCTGGCGCTGCTGGCCGCCACGTTGTTCGGCGTCAACACGCCGCTCGTGCAGCGCGCCGGCCAAGGCCTGGGAGCGTTCACCACTGCGGCTCTGCTCTACGCCGGGGCCGCACTGATCGGTGCCCTGTTGCGGTAGCCGGTCGAGCGCGAGGCGGCGCTGCGCCGCAGCGACTTTCGTCGGCTGGCCTGGATGGCCTTCTTCGGCGCGGCAATCGGTCCGGTGGCACTCGCATGGGGCCTGCAGCGCACCAGCGGGACCAGCGGCTCGCTGCTGCTGGCGCTGGAGGCCCTGTTCACTGCGCTGCTGGCACGAAGCCTGTACCGCGAAGTGATGGACCGCCGCTTCTGGACAGCGATGCTCTTGCTGCTGGCTGGCGGCATGGTGCTGGTGCTCGACCGCGGTATGAACGACGGCGTTCAGCTGCTGGGGTTGCTCGCAGTGCTGGTCGCCACGATCGCCTGGGGCATCGACAACACCTTGTCCCGCGTGCTCGCGGAACGCGACCCGGGCCAGGTCGTGCTCGGCAAGGCGGTGCTGGGCGCGGCAGCCACAGCAGGGTTCGCAGTGATGGTGGGCGAGCCGTTGCCGGGAGCAGGCGCCGCCCTCTCCTTGCTTGCGATCGGCGCCACCTGATACGGTTTGAGCCTGCGCCTGTACCTGTTGGCGCAACGGGCCTTCGGCGCCGCACGCACCGGTTCGGTGTTTGCCTTCGCCCCGTTCATCGGCGCCTTGCTGGCCATTGCTCTCGGCGACCGATCGTTGAGTTGGGGCATGGCGGCAGGCGGAGCCCTGATGCTGGCCGGCGTGGTGTTGCACCTCGTCGAATCGAACGGACACGAGCACCATCACAAGGCGATGGAACATGAGCACGCTCACACGCATGACGACGGCCATCATCACCATCCGCACGACCCGATGCCATCGGGGCCGCACAGCCACGCCCACCGGCACGAGTGGTTGACGCACGGGCATCCGCATGTGCCCGATGCCCACCATGCGCACGAGCACTGAGCTTCTGGCTGCGAAGCACCAGGCAGTCTCGCGCCCGAGTTAGGCGCTACTTCTTCTTGTTCGGCTGCTTCTCGGACCGTACGCTTTTCTTGGACCCTCGCGTCGGCTTGCCGCCGCGCGCATGGCCCGGGAACGCCAATTGCACGAGCGACGCTCCGTCGGGCGCGTCGACCTCGACACGGTCAATCGCCTTGCCGATCAGCCGGATCAGTTCGACCTGGCGCGGGCGGTCATCGGCGACCACGCTGACCACCTGCTTGTCGCGCCCCCGTGCCTTGAGCGTCGGGGGCCGCCCGAAGTGGGCGATCAGGATGTCGACCTGCTCCACCGGCGCGGGCAGTTGCAACTCGAACTTGCCGCTCAGCGCCAGCCCGCGAATGCCGTGCTGCTCGACGATGCGCGCGACAAACGGCTGCTTGTCGGCGGCGACAACCCGGATGCCCGCCTGGTCGAGCGGATCGGCGCAGTTTCCGAGCGCATGCGCCGACAGATCGATCACGGTCTCTCGGGCCGCTACTAGTTCACGCTGCGCCTGCCACCAGTTCGGAGCGTCGATCGCGGCGTGCAGGACGCGTGGATCCAGCACACGGACATGGTCGATCAAGCCGCGACGGCGCTTGAAGTAAGTCATCGACGGACCCGGTCGGCCGACGAAGCACATCTCGTTGAAGCGGTGCTTGCGGATGAAGTGCAGCGCAGCCACGGCGTTGCCATGGCCGGGCCCGAAGTCGAGCAGCCAATGCGCGCCCTCGGCCACCTTCCACCGGCCGCCAACCTCGATCACCGCGAGTTGGGTCGGGTCGAAAGCGATGCAGTCCTCGCCTGCCAGGCTGCCGCTCGGCGCAGCCCCGGTGTCGTTGAGCCAGTACATCATCGGCGTCACGTCGCCGCAGGCGGGCCGGCCGACGAAACACATCGACCCCAGCTTGTAGTGCTTGATGATTTCCAGGATGCGGTCGGCCTCGGCCTTGCTGCTGCCGGTGTCGATGAGCCAGTGGCCGCCTTCGACGAGCTTCCAGCGTCCGCCGAACTGAGCCACCGACAGATTGGCCCGGTTGAAGCCGATGCGATCCTCCGCGATCCACGGCGGGGCGATCTCGGTGACGCCGTTGCCGTTGATTCGAAGGCCGGTCCATTCGGTGTTGTCGCCGAAGCATTCCTCGCCGACGCTGTGCTTGGCATTGGTGGTGGACTGCAGCGTGTAGTCGCCGTTCGGCACGGTGTCGATGACGATGTACTGGCAGGGCAGCCCGCTGCTGTAGACGTCGGCCCAGCCGGACGAGATCCCTTGGTCGCTGTTGCAATTGGCGAACCGGGCGCTGGCGCTCGCGTTCGATCCGATGCGCTCGATGTCGATCGCGCAGAACGCCTGCTTGTAGCCGATCGTCGCCAGCGCGCCATTCGCGTCGAACAGCAGGAACTCGTTGAAGTCGCGCAGGTGGTAGTGGCCGTGCCCCGCCGACCAGACAAAGAGGTCGGGGCGGGCCGCCGGGCTGCCGATGACCAGGTCGGACCTGCCCGCGTTGTACGAGAGAAAATCGAACCGCATGATGCGGTGTGTGCCCGGTGTCACACAGCCGTCCTGCACATCGTGATCATTGGCTGTGAAGGTCTGGGTGCTGATCGCGAAGTTGCGGACCCGCGTGACAAGATTGACGCCCATAGCGCTTCCCCTTTGATGGCAGCCAGTCGGCGGACAGCGATGGCGGCCCTGCGCTTTGCTGGCAATACGATTAGGCGCACAGCCGCGTGTGCCGGACATCCCTACGTTGGAAGAACGAACATCGCAGTCAGACCGAAGCGCGATGCACGCGCGGACGGCGCGAAAGGGAGTCGGATCGCGCAAAGGCCATCGAGTGAGGAGGCTGGGCTGGCGGCAGCGTCGGCAGGTCGAGCTTTCGCCCTGCACCCGGTCGGGTCATCGGCCACTGACGAGGATGTACTAGACTTTGAAAATGTTGCGAGTCTTGCGAATCACACTGATGTGGCTGGTGGCCCTTGCGGTACCCGTGCAGGGTTACGCGGCTGTCACCATGCTCGGCTGCGGTCCAGGGCACCACGACACGGCCGGTACGCAGTCGCCGGTCGCCATCGCGAACGACGATGAAGCGGCGAGCCCGCCACAGTTGCACGAATCCCACGCCGAGGTGGCGGGTGAGCGCCACCATGACGATTCGGCAGAACCAGAGCACGCGCATGCGCTCAAGGCGCACGGCACCCCCGGCAAGGCCGGCAAGGGCTCGTGCACTCCGTGTGCCTCGTGCTGCGTCGTGGCCGCGCTGCCCGCCACGGCGCTTGTTTTTCAGGCCATTGCACTGCTCGACTTCTTCGTGCCACTCGCCCCGCGCGGCATAGCGTCATTTCTGACGGAAGGCCCTGAGCGGCCGCCTCGTTCCATCCTCGCCTGATGCGTCTGTGACGCGGTAGCCGCCGGTTCAGGTGCGCTGTACCGCCGTCGTGTAGGCCCGCCCCGGACCGTCTTCCTGCCCTGCGCAGGCGTGTCCAGGGTACTCACCGAGGATTGCCATGTTTTTGACACTTCGCACCGCCGTGCCTGCGCTGCTGCTTGCGTCGAGCGCGAGCACCGCGTTGGCGCAGCAACCGGCTGCTGCAAAAGCCAGTGCACCGGGCGCCACCACCATCGTTCCCAAAGCGGCCGCCATGGTGCCCGCGCCTTCGGCTTCTGCGGGCGCTTCGGCGGGGCCTGCACGCTACCGGTCGGCCTTCGAAGGCTACCGCCCCCTCACTGATCAACCGGTGTTGTCCTGGCGTGAATCCAACGATCTCGTCGGCCGCATTGGCGGGTGGCAATCCTATGCACGAGAGGGGCAGGCAGGGGCAACCGCGGGCGCGACTGAGGCGCCGGCCTCATCAACACCGGAGGGCCAGCCTGCCATGCCCGGTCATGAGCGCATGAAGATGCCGGCGTCGCCCACTGATCCCGCCAAGCCCGCCGCCACGCGCAAAGCCGCCACTGCCCCCGCGGCAGCGTCCGCCGCGATGCCGGCGGGCCACACCGGACCCAGACAACCATGACGAACGACTCCTTCGGCCCGGCTGCGGGTGCTGGCCTCCCTCGCTGTGCCGGTCGGCGCTTGCCGGGCAAACGCCTGCTGATCGCTGGCGCCGCAACGCTGGCCCTCGCAGGCTGCGCCAGCACGGTCATCGACCAGAACTTCAGTGGTGTCAGGCAGCTGAGTCAGGAATCACTCGGTGCCGACGTCAAGTGGCTCACGACCGACGACGCACGCCGCCAGGCACAGGCCGATGTTGACGCCATGCTGGCCAAGCCCCTCGGTGCCGACGACGCGGTGCGCATCGCGCTGGCCTACAGCCCCTCGCTGCAGGCGATGCTGTACGAAAGCGCTGCGAGTTCTGCCTCTGCGACCCAGTCAGCCCGCTTGCCCAATCCCGTCTTCGCCTTCGAGCGAATGCTGCGCAACGAAGGCGGCGTGAGAGAGCTGGAGCTGACCCGGACGCTGAGCTTCTCCGTGCTCGACCTGCTGCTGCTGCCGTCCCGGCTGCGCCTGGCCGATCACCAGCAACAGGTGAGTCGGCTGACCCTGGCGACGAACGTGGTGCAAGCGGCCACAGAAACCCGCCAGGCCTGGGTCGGCGCGGTCGCGGCGCAGCAAGCGCTTCAGTATGTGCAGCAGGTCAAGGCCACGGCCGACGCGAGTTCCGAACTCGCTCGCCGAATGCAGGCGGTGGGCAACTACAGCAAGCTGCAGCGCGCCCGCGAGCAGGCCTTCGCCGCCGACGCCGTGGCGCAACTGGCGCGCGCCATGCAGGCCACGCGCAGCAGCCGCGAAGCGTTGGTTCGTGCACTCGGGCTCAACCAGCAGCAAGCCGCTTCGCTGAAATTGCCCGAGCGACTGCCGGACCTTCCGGCTCAGCCAAAGGACGAGGCCACCGTCGCGAAGACGGCGATGGACCAACGCCTTGACGTGCGCATGGCGCGTGCCAACCTGGACTTTGTCGCGCGCGAGCAAGGTCTGACACGAGTCACGAGCCTGGTGAACGGCCTCGAGGTCGGCTTCACGCGCAAGAGCGAGACCGGTCTGGCGCCGCAGCGCGGTTACGACCTGTCCGTGCCGCTGCCGATCTTCGACTTCGGCGACGCCACCCGCGCCCGGGCTGAAGCGACCTACATGGCCGCCTTCAACCGCACGGCGCAACTGGCCGTCGATGCAAGTTCGCAGGTCCGGGAAAACTATGGCGCCTACCGCACCGCCTACGACCTGGCCCGGCACTACCGCGACGAGATCATGCCGCTGCGCAAGCTGATCGCCGAAGAAAACATGCTTCGCTACAACGGCATGCTGATCGGGGTGTTCGAGCTGCTGGCCGACTCGCGCGAGCAGATCGCCGGCGTCGTGCTGGCGATCGACGCGCAACGCGACTTCTGGCTGTCGGACGCGGCGCTTCAAGCGACGCTGATCGGCAAACCGATCGCGCCCAAGTCGATGGCGATCGAGAGCGGCCCCAGCCCCAGCGCTGCGGCGCACTGAAATCTCCCCTGGAAACGGTATGACTACAAATCGACGAAACTTTCTTCTCGGCAGTGCCGGCGCGAGTGTCGCCGTGGCAGCGGCCAGCGTGAGTAAGGTGGCGATGGCCGCATTGCCGGAGCCGGTGACCCAGACGACCCCGAACACGATGCCGCCGCTCGTGCCCAACACCGGCCGCAACTACAACCCCGTCGTCACGCTGAACGGCTGGACCTTGCCCTGGCGCATGAACAACGGCATCAAGGAGTTCCATCTGGTGGCCGAGCCTGTCGTGCGCGAGATGTCGCCCGGTTTCAAGGCTCATCTGTGGGGCTACAACGGTCAGTCGCCCGGGCCGACGATCGAAGTGGTGGAGGGCGACCGGGTGCGCGTCTTCGTCACCAACAAGCTGCCTGAGCACACCAGCGTTCATTGGCATGGCCAGCGTCTGCCCAATGGCATGGACGGTGTGGCCGGTCTCAACCAGCCTGCGATCAAGCCCGGCAAGACCTTTGTCTACGAGTTCGTGGCGCGCCGGCCCGGCACCTTCATGTACCACCCGCACGCCGACGAGATGACGCAGATGGCCATGGGCATGATGGGTTTCTGGATCACCCATCCGAAGGCCAGGCACCCGCTGATCGACGAGGTCGACCGCGACTTCGTGTTCCTGCTCAACGCCTATGACATCGAGCCGGGCGCCTACACGCCCAAGATCATGACGATGCTCGATTTCAACCTCTGGAGCTGGAACAGCCGCGTGTTCCCGGGCATCGATTCGCTGAACGTGCGCAAGGACGACAAGGTTCGAATCCGCATCGGTAACCTGACGATGACGAATCACCCGATCCACTTGCACGGGCACGAATTCGTGGTGTCCGGCACCGATGGCGGGCCGACGCCGAAGAGCAGCCGCTGGCCCGAAGTGACCACCGACGTGGCCGTGGGCCAAATGCGCCAGATCGAGTTTCTGGCCGATGAAGAAGGCGACTGGGCGTTCCACTGCCACAAGAGCCATCACACGATGAATGCGATGGGCCACGACGTGCCCACCATGATCGGCGTGGAGCATCGCGGCGTGGTGCGCGAGATCAACAAGCTGATCCCCGACTACATGGTGATGGCCGAGCGCGGCATGGCCGACATGGCCGAGATGGAGATGCCGCTGCCCGACAACACGGCCCGCATGATGAGTGGCGAGGGCCCCTTTGGCTCGGTCGAGATGGGTGGCATGTTCAGCGTCGTCAAGGTGCGGCGCGACCAGCCGCGCGGTGACTACAAGGACCCGGGTTGGTACAAGCACCCCGCCGGCGAGATCGCTTTCGAGTGGACCGGCGAGATGGCCGAGCCCGCGCGATTCAAGGCCGCCGGCAACGCCGCAATGCCCGCGAAGAACATGCCTGCCAAGGACATCGAAGTGCAAGTCCGCAAGCCAAAAAACCACTCAGGTCACTGAGTTCCGTCTCACCCAACCCCGTCCGTTGCGGCGGTATCAACCAGGAACCAAGATGAAACTTTCCCACCTCTACGTTGCGATGTCAGTCGCAGTTCTTTCCTCAGCGGCCATCGCTGCCGGTAACCATGCGGAGGGGCACGAGTCCGAAGCTATTGGCAAACCGGGAGTGGCTGCCAAGGCGAGCCGCACCGTTCAGATCGACATGACCGACGCGATGCGTTTCTCGCCGGCAAGCGTTTCGGTTCAGCAGGGCGAGACCGTGCGTTTCGTGGTGAAGAACTCCGGCAAGCTCAAGCACGAGATGGTGCTCGGGACCGAGAAGGAACTCAAGGAACACGCCGAGGTCATGAAGAAGAACCCCGAGATGGAGCACGCCGACGAGAACATGGTGACGGTTGCGCCAGGCCGGTCGGGCGAGATCGTGTGGCAGTTCACCAGGGCCGGCAAGATCGACTTCGCCTGCCTGCAGCCGGGCCACTACGACGCCGGCATGAAGGGCGCCGTCAGCGTGGCTGGCGTGAAGGCTGCTCCGACGAAGGCTGCCGACCATGGCGACCACAAGCACTGATCGGCGCCAGCGCCACTGTTTTCAAGTCCAGCCTCTGAAAGGAATCATCATGAACTTCAAGTCCACCCTCGCCGGCCTGCTCATCTTCGCGGCCTCCGGCTGCTTTGTATTGGCGCACGCCCAGACCGCAGCGCCTGCCGCATCCGGTGCGATGCAAATGAGCACAGGCGCGATGACCGACGGCGAAGTGCGCAAGATCGACAAGGAAAACAAGAAGATCACGCTGAAGCACGCCGAGATCAAGAACCTCGACATGCCCGGCATGACGATGGTGTTCCAGGTCAGGGACCCGGCCATGCTCGACATGGTCAAGGCCGGCGACAAGGTGATGTTCAAGGCCGAGAAGGCCAACGGTGCCATGGTCGTCACCGAGATCCAGCCTGTCAGATAGGCTCGGATGGCGCTGGCGCACGGCCAGTGTGCGGCCATGAAATCGATGGCCAGGAGCATCATCGCCGCACAGAAGAAGGAGATCGCTGGCTCGCGACGCAGAAATGGGCCGGCGGCAAGCCGACGCCGGCTCGCAGGGTTCGGCCGTTGCTCCCTGCATCGAGGAATACTGAACGTGGCTGATTGAGTGGACATACTTGCACACACCCTGTGGGTCGGTGCCGGCGTTTCGCTGGCGGCGCGGCGTTGGCCCACTCCACCTCGCACGGCATTCATGACGCTGCTGCTGGCAGCGTTGCCTGACGTGTTTCACCTGCTGCCGATCATAGGATGGTGGTGGTGGGGCGATGGCTCGTTCGCCGTCGTGCGGGCGTTTGCGATCGCAGTCCCGGGCCAAGAGACTTGGGTGCCGCCGCTTGTCGAACTCTGGTCACAGCACCTCCACTGCGTCACGCACAGCGCGCTGGTTGCGGGCGCCGTGACACTGTTTCTCTGGGCGATTCGAGGGGCGCTGTGGGTGCCGCTGCTGGGCTGGTGGTCACACATCGTGATCGATGTCTTCACGCACTCCGCAGACTACTACCCGTCCCCGGTGCTGTACCCGATAACCCTGCGCGGCTTCGACGGTCTTGCCTGGAACACGCCGTGGTTCCTGGTGTTGAACTATGTCGCGCTCTGCGCTGTCGGCGGGTGGCTGTGGGCATCGCGTCGCAAGGCTCGCCGCGGCTGAACCATTCCATCGACAGCGCTCGGCAGGCGCTGGCGGTCACTGCCATTGACACGCCAGCCTCACGAATGGCGGCCGGCGGCCTTTTCGTCACGCAATCCGATCCCCAACTGTGGGCGAACGCGCGAGGGAGCGACTAAACTCCGACCACGGACACGCCCAAAACTTTCGCGCCGTCAGCCAGACTCCAGAGCCCATGTTCAATCACCCGATGACCGTCGACAAGCCTACCGATGCCTCGTGCGGCAATACGGTTGCGGCCGTGCTGCGGGCTGACAGGCAAGGGCGGGCGTGATGACGCGCCACTTCCTGCGACAGATCTGCCGCGCACTGATCGGCGTGGTGCTGTTCGCGCAGTTGGCGGTTTCGGCCTACGCCTGCCCGGGGTTGGCGCGTGCGGCGCACATGCCGATGGGCGGGGTTGCTGTGGCCGACGCCAACCCGCATGCTGCCACTGCGGCGACGGCTGTTTCGCAGCCCATGGACTGTGCAAGCATGGCAGGGCCGATGGACCCCGAGTTCGCCAATCTCTGCGCCGAGCATTGCCACCACGGGCAGCAGAGCCAGCAGGCGTCCACGTTGACCGTGCCGGCGGCCCTGCTGAACGCCCTCTACGTCACCCCTCTGGCCCCTGAGCCAGTGGTCGCACCGCGCCCGGCGGCCGACACGACCAGTGCACTGGTCGCGGCCTCTGCGCCGCACGCCATCCTGCACTGCTGTTTCCGAATCTGATTTTCCAGACCACGTTGCGCTGAAGACCCGTCGGGTCGGTTCAGTGCACAGGTCGCGCTCCTCCAACGGTTGGCCCTTGCCGGCCGCTGAAGATCGAGCCGACACGAAGCCCTCGTTTCGTTGACTGGAGAAGTCATGTTTCATGCCCCGTCCCAACGGCTGCCATATCAGCCGCGCAGCCTCAGTCGGCTGGCCCACCTTGCCGTTCTGTGCGCCGCTTTCGCCAGTGTCGACAGCCATGCGCAACCGACCTTGACGCTGGACCAGGCGCTGCGCGCTGCGCAGGCCCGCTCGCTGCAGCTCGTGGCCCAGGAATCCGCCGCGTCGGCTTCGCGCGAGATGGCCATCGCCGCCGGGCAGCTGCCCGATCCGACGCTGAAGGCCGGCATCAACAACCTGCCGATCAACGGCCCCGACCGCTTCAGCCTGACGCAGGACTTCATGACAATGCGCTCGATCGGCGTGGCGCAGGAGCTCACCCGCAGCGCCAAGCTCAAGGCACGCTCGGCGCGCTTCGACCGCGAAGCCGAGACCACCGAGGCCGCTCGCGCCGTGGCACTCGCGGACCTGCGCCGCGACACCGCCAAGGCCTGGCTCGACCGCTACTACCAGGAGCGCATGCTCGAGGTGCTGCGCACTCAGCGGGCCGAGGCCGGCTTGCAGATCGAAGCGGCGGATTCTGTGTATCGCAGCGGGCGCGGTTCGCAGGCGGACGTGTTCGCTGCGCGCTCTGCTGTCGCGCTGATCGATGACCGCATCCGCCAGACCGAGCGGCAGGTCGCCACCGCCAAGACCAGGCTCGCCCGATGGGTCGGTGCAGACGCGAACCAGGCGCTGGGTGCGCCCCCCTCCGTCACCACCATCCGCCTCGACACGGCCGCGCTCGAGTCGCAACTGGCGCAGCACCCGCAGATCGCGCTGATGGTGAAGCAGGAAGAGATGGCGCGGGCCGACGCCGACATCGCGCAGAGCAACAAGCGCGCGGACTGGAGCGTCGAGCTGATGTACAACCAGCGCGGCCCGGCCTATTCCAACATGGTGTCGGTCAACGTCTCGATCCCGCTCCAGTTCGACCAGAAGAACCGGCAAGACCGCGACCTGGCGGCGAAGCTTGCCGTGGTCGAGCAGATGCGCGCACAGCGCGAAGAGGCGACGCGGGAGCGTTTCGCCGAGACGCTCGGCTGGCTGCAGGAGTGGCAGAGCGACCGGGATCGGCTGAGGCACTACGACAGCGAGCTGATCGTGCTCGCCGCCGAACGCACGCGGGCTGCGCTGGCTGCATACCGCGCTGGCAGCGGCGCGCTGAGTGCGGTGCTCGAGGCCCGTCGCATGGAGATCGACACGCGCATCGATCGGCTGCGCCTGGAGATGGAAGCCGCAGCCTTGTGGGCGCAACTTGAACATCTCATTCCGGCTGAACACGAAGCGACTGCCGCGGCCCGCCCGGCCACCCGCTCGGCCGACACCTCGGAGAAGTGAACATGAAACCCAAAGCTCTCGCGACCATCGTCGTTGCCATCACGCTCGTGGCCGCAGGCGCCTATGGCGTCTACCAGTTTGGCATGCAACGTGGCATGGGCATGAACGCGGCCCCGATGGTCGCAGCATCGGGGGCCCCGCCCATCGAGCAAGCAGCCGGTGCCGCCACCGAGGCTGTTCCGCAAAGCATCGCGCAGGGCGCCGACGCGACCCGCCGCCACATCGCCGCCGGCATCAAGGCCGGCGATGTCGATCCGATGACCGGCAAGAAGATCTTGTACTACCACGACCCGATGGTGCCGGGCAACAAATTCGACCGGCCTGCCAAGTCGCCGTTCATGGACATGATGCTGGTGCCGGTCTATGCCGACAGCGATGTAGACGGCAGCAAGGTAAGCATCAGCCCGCGTATTCAGCAAAACCTGGGGGTGAGGACGGCGCCAGTCACGGAAGGCGTTGTGTCCCCGCAGATAAGTGCTGTCGGCAGCATCGCGTTTAACGAACGCGACCAGGTGATTGTTCAGGCACGCGCAACTGGCTATGTGGAAAAGTTGCACGTGCGGGCCACTTTGGACCGGGTACGCAAGGGGCAGCCGTTGGCAGAAATATATGTGCCGGACTGGGTCGCCGCGCAGGAGGAGTTCTTGTCTGTCAAGCGAATGCAGGGCACCGATCTGGCATTCCTGGTCGATGGTGCACGCCAGCGCATGCGCCAGGTTGGCATGAGCGATGCGCAGATGGCGCTCGTCGAGAGCAGCGGCCGCACCCAGCCGCGTTTCACGCTGGTGGCGCCGATCAGCGGTGTGGTGGTCGAGCTGATGGCACGCGACGGCATGACCGTGATGGCGGGGGCGACGCTGTTCCGCATCAACGGCCTGTCCACCGTGTGGGCG
>JAYVTD010000293.1:0-8857 GCA_043774765.1 Rhizobacter sp.
CCTACTGACCCTCGTCTTTACTGGTGCGGCTGGCAGGAATCGAACCCACGACCCCTTGGTTCGTAGCCAAGTACTCTATCCAGCTGAGCTACAGCCGCGCAGCCGTAGATTATAGCAGCTGGGTTTTGTCAGGGCAGGCGGGCGGCGGCTTCGAAACATCGGGCGACGCGCGCGGCGTCGCCTTCCTGCTGCGCCAACCGCGCCAGCGCCAGCCAGGCCTTGCGCCGCGCGGCCGCCGGCAGGGTCGGGTCGGCGGCGGCCTGCTCCAGGGCCATGCGCGCCTTGCCCCAGAGCTGGCGCTCGGTCAGCGCGCAGCCGAGTGCGAGCGCCACTCCGCCCTCGCGCGGGTAGGCCTGCGACGCCGCTTCCAGGCGCGGCAGCCACTCCGGCCCCAAGCCTTGCATGGCACCCGCCAGGGCCTGCGCCACGGCGGCGCGCTCGTCGGCGTTCAGTTCCGACAGCCGCTCCCAAAACGGCCGAAGCCAGCCCCGCGCTTCGTCGACGGCACCGAGCTCGGCCGCGCGGCCGGCCGCGCGGGCGGCGACGAACGGGTCGCGCCGGTCGACCGGATCGAACTGGAGCCAGATGCGGCGCAGCTGGTCGGTATCGTGGGCGGTGGCGAGCGACTCGAACGCGAGCGAGCGCAACAGCCCTTGGGCCGCGACTTTCGAAAAACCCTGGTGCTTGGCCAGCAGCCGCGCGGTTTTCAGCGCGTCTTGCGGCTGGCGTCCGAGGCGCGTGGCCTGCAGTTTTAGGCGCAGCGCGTGGGTGCGCCGTGCCACGCCCATGGGCAACTCGGCGAGCAGCTCCATCGCACGTGGCGCGTCGCGGTCGTCGAGTGCCCACTCTGCAGCGAGCAGGCGCGCGCCCTCTTCGGCCGAACGTGCGCTCAGGCTGCGGCGCGACAGGTGCAGCGCGTGGCGCAATTCTTCGTCGCGGCTGACGCGGTCTTGCAGGCGGTGGGCACTGCCGGCCGCAAGCAGGTGGCCGAGCACGGTGAATTCGTTGTCTTGGGCCAGCTCGGGCGTGCCAGCCTGGATCGTCAACGCGCGCTGCGCCGCTTTCTGTGCACGGCTGTAGCGGCCGCCGAAATACTGCGCCAACGCGTCGCGCAGCGCGGCCTGCGCACTGCGGTCGCGTCGCGCCACGCGCCACTCGCGCGCGCGCTGCGGCAGGCCGATCAACGAGTTGAGCCCCTGGATCGCACTGACGAGCAGGAAGCAGGTGCCGAACAGCAGAAGCAGGAACAGGTTGAGCGAGATGTCGAAGCGCCAGCCGCGCCAATAGAGCGCCACCAGGCCGTCGTTGGTGCCGAGCGTGCTCGCCGCCACCACCGCCACAACGAAGAGCAGCACGAACCAGATGGTGGCGCGCATCTTGAGCGTCAGCGTCCGGCAGCGGCCGTGATCGCGGCGAGCGTGTCGTCGGGCCGGGGCACCCCCACGCTGCGGGCCTGACCGGCGACCTGCTTGACGAGTTCGATGGCCAGCAGCGTGCGTTTGGAGCTGCGATCGAAGTACCGATCAAGTGCGGCCTGCGCACCTTGCAGGTCGGTCTGCGCGGTGCCGAACTGGCGGCTCAGCAAGGCCAGCCGCGCGTTGAGCAGGCGCAGCTTCAGGTTCTCGCGCAGGAAATACGATTGTTCGGGCGCCAGCAACATCGCGTCGGCGTGGTCGCTCTGGGTCACGCGCAGCAGCGACTTCGCCTCGCCCCAGATGCGCTCGCTGAGCGTGTTCCAGAACGCGCCGATCTGTGTTGACCAGGCCGGCGTGGCGCTCGCCGCGCGACCAGCGGCGGCGCTGGCGCTCCGGCTGGCGGCCGACGTCGGGCGGGCCACGTCCTTGGCCGGCTCGCGGCGTGTATCGACCACGGCGACCAGCGGCAGCTCGTCGACCATGCGGATCGCTTCGTCGAGCTTGATGCTGAGCGAGGAGATGTCGGTGACGCTGACAGCCTTCACGCGGTCGAGGTCGCGAACGATGGCGCGCCGCACGCCTTCGAGCCGCGGCTGGTTGTAGCGCGCCAGGCGCTCGTCGCTTTGTTTGAGGGTGGACACGAGCGGCTCGGCACTGCCGGTGATGGCGGTCTGCTGCAGGGCCACGCGGATCGCCGCTTCCACGTCGACCAGAATGTTCTCGTCACGCGAGCGCGACAGCGACTGAATCAGCTCTTCGAGCTGACCGCGCTGCACCGCCACCTCGGCCACGCGCGCTTCGAGCAAGGAGAGTTTGGCGGCCGTGTTGCTCATGCCTTCCTGGGCCTGCTTGGCCAGCATGCGCGCTTCGGTCGACAAGGCCGCGCTGTCCTGCTGGCGCCGCACCAGTTCCTGCTCCAGCGTGAGCACACGCTGGTCGGCCTTCCAGGCCAGCACCAGGCTGGCGATCGTCAGCGCACCGAGCAGCGCCCCCGCGCCCCAGCCGAGGCGCGCAGCGAGCGGCGCCGCGGCGCGCGCAGGCTCTGCCGTGGCCGCCGGTGGCGGGTTCGGTGCGGGCGCCGCAGGGCTGGCGACCAGGTCGGGGGGAAGCTCGTTCACGATCGCATCGATTGTATGCAGGCGACCACCGCTTCCAGCGGCGGGCGGCACTCGGCAACACGCGCGATGCCGAGCCGGCGCGCACGCTCCGCGATGCGCGGGTGCGTCGCCAGCGCGCGGGCCTCAGCCCACCGCAGCGGCTCGAACGGCACCGAGAGGCGCTCCAGATGGTCGATCGCTTCGGAGCTGCTGAAGTACCAGAGGTGCGATGCAGGCGCGTGCACCGCGGCCGCCAGCAGCGCCTGCTGCGCCGCATCGAACACCGGCGCCTCGCGCCGGTAGGCGGCCACGTGCGTGACCTGCGCGCCGCGGCCGCGCAGGGTCTCGGCGAGCCAGTCGCGGCCACCGTCACCGCGCACGATCAGCACCGGCGCGCCTTGCCAGTCTTGCGCAGCGAGTTGCTGCCACAGCGCCTCCGAATCGAACTGCGCCGCATCGGCGGCCGGAGCCACGGCCTGGGTGCCGGGTACGCCCAGGTCGAGCAACGCGCGTGTCGTTCCCGGCCCGGGCGAACCGGCCAGCACGCCGGCCGGCCAGCGCATGCCGGCAGGCCGCACTGCATAAAAGTGTTCCACGGCGTTCGGGCTGACGAACACGACCAGCCGTTGTGTCGCCAGCGTCGCCCAGGCGGCCTCGACCGCTGCGGCGTCGACCGCCGGGGCCACGCCGATCAGCGGCAGGGCGACGGCGTCGATCTGCTCGGCCTGCAAGCGACGCACCCAGTCGGCGGCCTGCGCCGCCGGCCGCGTGACGATGACGCGCAGCATCGGCTGCACCGGCCCGGTCAGGGCGCGGCGCGCTGTTCGGCAGCGGCGCCGAGGTAGGCGGCTGCACCGGCGGCGCGCAGCACGTCGGCAGCACGTTCGCCGAGCGCGCGGGCTTCGGCGTCGGTGGCCACAGTCGCGCGGTCGGTCGCGTACAGCAGGGGCGACTGCGTTGCCACCGGATGACCCAGCGCCACCCGCAGCTCCAGCACCCCACCCTGCCACACCGCGTGCGCCGCCAGCGGCATGCTGCAGCTGCCACCGAGCGCGCGCGACACGGCCCGCTCGGCCTGCACCGCGAGCCAGGTGGGCCGGTGCGTCAGCAGCGCCAGTCGCTCGCGCAAGGCGTGAGCGTCGGCGCGCACTTCGATGCCGAGCGCACCCTGCCCGGCGCAAGGCAGCATCTGCGCCGGCTCGAAGCGCGAGCGGATGCGCTCGGCCAGCCCGAGCCGCATCAGGCCCGCCGCTGCCAGCACGATCGCGTCGTAGCCGCCTGCGTCGAGCTTGCGCAGCCGGGTGTCCAGGTTGCCCCGCAAGGGCTGCACGTCCAGGTCGGGCCGCAGCGCGGCCAGCTGCACGACCCGCCGCAGGCTCGATGTGCCCACACGCGCGCCCTGCGGCAACTCGGCGAGTGAGGCGAAGCGGTTCGAAACGAACGCATCACGCGGGTCTTCGCGGTCGAGCACCGCCGCGAGCTCGAAGCCTTCGGGCAGGTCCATCGGCACGTCTTTGAGCGAATGCACGGCCAGGTGGGCGCGCCCTTCTTCAAGCGCCGTTTCGAGTTCCTTGACGAACAGGCCCTTGCCACCGACCTTGGAGAGGCTGCGGTCGAGAATCTGGTCGCCGCGCGTCGTCATGCCGAGCAGTGCCACGCTCATGCCGAAGCGCTGCGTCAGCAGGTCGCGCACATGCTCGGCTTGCCAGAGCGCCAGGCGGCTTTCGCGGGTCGCGATGAAGGTGGTTGCGGTCATCGAACAATGCTAGCAGGCGCGTCTCTTGCGTGAGCGCCGGGCCTGCCCTGACACGCAGCCGCGAGACACGCTGCTACGATTCGCCAGCCCGTAACCAAATTACACAAATCGAGGTAACCATGGCCAGCGCCAAAGCCCTTGCATCGCGTCGCAGCGCCACCAGCGACGCCGCCCAGAAGAACAAGCCGCTGGTCGACGACATCCGGCTGCTCGGCCGCATCCTCGGTGACGTGATCCGCGAGCAGGAGGGCAAGACAGCGTTCGACCTGGTCGAGCGGGTGCGCCAGCTCTCGGTCGCCTACCGCTTGAAAAGCGACGCGCAGGCCGGGCGGGCGCTCGACCGGTTGCTGAAGAACCTGTCGGGTGACCAGACCGTCAGCGTGATTCGCGCTTTCAGCTATTTTTCGCACCTCGCCAACATCGCCGAAGACCGCCACCACGTGCGCCGCCGCGACCACCACGAGCGCCAGGGCCACCTGCACGAAGGCTCGCTGACGATGACGCTCGAGCGGCTCGCGCAAGCCGACATCCGCGCCGCCGACATCGCCAGCACCTTGTCGCGCGCCTACATCTCGCCGGTGCTCACCGCGCACCCGACCGAAGTGCAGCGCAAGAGCATTCTCGATGCCGAGCGCGCGATCGCCGAACTGGTGGAGCAGCGCGACACGTTGCACACCGACCGCGAGCGCACCGAGAACGAAGCGCTGATGCGGGCGCGGGTCACGCAGCTGTGGCAAACACGCATGTTGCGCACCGCCAAGCTGACGGTCGCCGACGAGATCGAAAACGCGCTGAGTTATTACCGCTCGACCTTCCTGCGCCAGATTCCGCGTTTGTACCGCGACATCGAACAGGCGCTGCCGGGGCACGCCATTGCGCCCTTCTTCCGAATGGGCAACTGGATCGGCGGCGACCGCGACGGCAATCCCTTCGTCACCGCCGACACGCTGCGAATGGCGCTGGCGCGGCAGTCCGAGACCGTGCTGCGCTTCTACCTGACCGAAGCGCACGAGCTCGGTGCCGAGCTGTCGATCTCGGCCACGCTCGCGCCGGTCTCGGCCGACATGTTGAAACTCGCCGCCAGTTCACCCGACCACAGCGTGCACCGCGAAGACGAACCCTACCGGCGCGCCTTGATCGGCATGTACGCACGGCTGGCCGCCACGTTGGAACTCTTCACCGGCACCGAGGCATTGCGCCACGCCGTGGCACCGCAGAACCCCTACCTTTCGGCAGAGCAGTTCCTGAGTGATCTGCGCATCATCAACGCCTCGCTGGCGGCGCACAACGCCCAGGCGCTGACCGCACCACGCCTGCAGCCGCTGATGCGCGCGGTGCAGGTGTTCGGCTTTCACCTCGCCACGGTCGACCTGCGGCAAAGCTCCGACAAACACGAGGCGGTGGTCGCCGAATTGCTCAGCGTCGCGAAGGTCGAAGCCGACTACAGCGCACTGAACGAAGAAGAGCGCCGCACGCTGCTGCTGCAACAGCTCAACGACGCCCGCCCGCTGCGCGTGCGCGCCGCGAGCTACGGCGAGCTCGCGGTGAGTGAACTCGCGATCTTCGAAGCCGCTGTCGAAATGCTGGCGCGCTACGGCCGCGAGTCGCTGCGCCACTACATCATTTCGCACACCGAAGCGGTCAGCGACCTGCTCGAAGTGATGCTGCTGCTGAAGGAAGTGGGCCTGCTGCGTGGCACGCTAGAAGACGGCGCCGTCAGCGACCTGATCGTCTCGCCGCTGTTCGAGACCATCGGCGACCTGCGCAACGCCGCGCCGATCATGCGTGCCTTCTATGCGTTGCCCGGCATCACGAAGATGATGAAGGCCTCGGGCGCCGAACAAGACATCATGCTCGGCTACAGCGACAGCAACAAGGACGGCGGCAGTTTTACCAGCAACTGGGAGCTGTACCGCGCCGAGATCGACCTCGTGGCCTTGTTCAGCGAACTGGGCCGCGAGCACGGCATCACGCTGCGCCTGTTCCACGGCCGCGGCGGCACGGTCGGCCGCGGCGGTGGCCCGAGCTACCAGGCGATCCTGGCGCAGCCCCCGGGCACGGTGAACGGGCAGATCCGCCTGACCGAACAAGGCGAGGTGATCGCGTCGAAATACGCGCACCCCGAGATCGGTCGGCGCAACCTCGAAACACTCGTTGCGGCCACGCTGGAAGCCACGCTGCTGCACCCGACCAAGAGCGCGCCGAAGAGTTTTCTCGACGCGGCCGCGGCCATCAGCGACGCAAGCTTCGCGGCCTACCGCAAGCTGGTCTACGAAACCCCCGGCTTCACCGAATACTTCTTCAGCGCCACGCCGATCCGCGAGATCGCCGAGCTCAACATCGGCTCGCGGCCAGCGTCGCGCAAGGCCACGCGCGCGATCGAAGATCTGCGCGCCATTCCCTGGAGCTTCAGTTGGGGCCAGTGCCGTGTCGGCCTGCCCGGCTGGTGCGGTTTCGGCTCGGCCATCGAGACGTATCTCGGCAAGGAACCGAAGCAGCGCAAGGAGCGCCAGGTCTTGCTGCAGCGCATGCACAAACAATGGCCGTTCTTCGGCACGTTGCTCTCGAACCTCGACATGGTGATCGCCAAGAGCGACCTGGCGATCGCGGCGCGCTACGTCGAACTCGTCGAAGACAAAAAACTCGGCAAACGCATCTTCGGTTTGATCCGCGCCGAGTGGCAGCGCACCAGCGACGCGCTGGAGCTGATCACCGGCGAGAAGCTGCGCCTGGCATCGAACCCTTCACTGGCACGCTCGATCGAACACCGCTTCCCGTACCTCGACCCGCTGAACCACCTGCAGGTCGAGCTGATGCGGCGCTACCGCCACCGCACCGAAGGCGACCCGGGCAACGCCAAGGTGCAGCGTGGCATCCACATCTCGATCAACGGCGTGGCGGCGGGCTTGCGCAACACCGGCTGAACGCGCGTCAAGCCACGCGCCGCACGCGGATCGAGTAGTCGCCTTTGCCGCCGCTGCGGTTGTAGTGCCGCACCTGCGCGTAGTACAGGCCCGGCACCAGGCTGGCGGCGATGCGCGCGTTGCTGCCTTCGCCGCTGTCGTCGTCTTCGGCGATCACGCTGGTCGGGTTGTTCGGGCCGTACAGGCGCATCACCACATCGGTCGGGCCCTTGGTGTCGATGATGTGGCTGCCGCCGGCCGGGACCCTGAACTTGAACAGGTCTTCTTCGCCGGCCTTGCCGATCGAGGCCTGGGTGCGGCGCGACGCATTGACCTTGATCTCGGTCGCGTCGAGCACGGTCGGCGCGGTCTTGGGGTAGGCCTGCGCGCTGGCGATGAAGGCCTTGTCGACCGCAGACAGCTCTTCGTTCGCATGCGTGCCGGCGCCGCTCTTGACCCAGGTGCCGGGGAAGAAGTACAGCATGATCGAATCGGGGTCGAACTTGGTGCCACGCAGCTGATCGACGCTGTACTTGTTGAGCACGTTGTGGCGGATCGTTGCTTCGTCCCAGTTGTTTGGCGGCCCGGACAGGCTCTGGATCACCGTCGCCTCAACCCACTCGATTCCGCCGTCGGGGTTCTGGTGCTCGTGCGCCAGGCCGATGGCATGGCCGAACTCGTGACCGGCGGTGCCACCGTCCATGAAGCCGAGGTTCATCGTGGCCTGGTTCGTCGGTATGCCGCGGTTGTCGGTGCCGATGTACGACCAGGCGCCGTCGTCGGGGTCGAACGAGATGCGGATCTCGGCGTCGGGTGCGTTGTTGAAGTCGAACTTCAGGTTCGCGAACGCCGTCCACCACAGCGCTTGCTCCCTGGCCTTGGTCTGCTGCGCGGCCGTGCCGCCGAAGAAGCGCACACGCAGCGTGCTGCCGTTCATCCACAGCTTGCTGATGATCGCAATCGCACGCGTTCGGCCGCCGCGAGTGACCGTGGAATGGAAGCGCATCTGGTTTCCAGGCAACACGCGGTCGGTGCAGTAATGATCGTGCTGGGCCATGGGGGTCTCCGTGCGAACGATGTGAAACACATGCCCCGCCCGGGGCACACGCACCGCAGGCTACGCCGCGGGCCTGGGCTCGTCCATAGACCGATTTAGGGGGGCGAAACGGGCCGCGTGCCGGACTGTGCAACCCACTCCCGCACCACGCCCGTCTCGCCCAAGCGCGCAAGCCGCCGCAGCCCATCAAGATTACGGCGCAACGCGGCGCAGCCGATGCCGGGCTGGCCTTCGCCGGACGCGTTCGCGGCCATCAGCGAGGCCGTGTACGCTGCATACTCTGCCCGCAACCGCTCACTGCGCCCGGCCGGCCCGCCGGCCTGCTCGCCGATGTGGGTGCCGAACATGCGCTCCAACACGGTGTCCGAATGTTCGCTGAACACTTCGGCGATGCCGGCGCAGGTCTGGCGCCGGTTGGCATCGCGCAGGTCCGTACCCTTGCAGGCCTCCATCACGTGCTGGTAGCCGGGCATGCCCCAGGCCGCCGCAGCGCCGATCATCTCCGTCGCCATGGCCCACGCGGCGAGCACCGCCACATCGTCGTCGGGTGCAGCGTTCACCACCAACCCGGGCAAGGTAAAAGTGCTGAGTTCACTTCGGTGCGCCGTGGCCAAGCGGTGCAGGGCTTC
>JAYVTD010000294.1:0-9212 GCA_043774765.1 Rhizobacter sp.
GCTGACTGCGATGTTGTTCAGCCTTCACCTGACCGACCGCCTTGATGCCGGCGAGCTGCGCCAGCGCGTGCGGCCCGAGCACAAGGCCTACCTGGCGCAGGTGGCCGAGCGCATCGCGTTCGCCGGCCCGCTGCTCGCCGACGACGGCCAGACCATGCTCGGCAGCCTGCTCGTGATCGACTTCGCCGACCGCGCCACGGCGCTTGCGTGGCTCGAAAGCGAGCCGTTCACACGCGCCGGCCTCTACGGTGAAGCGCAGGTGCACGCATTCAGCAACCTCTGGCCGCAGCGCGCGGGGTTTGTCGACCCGCCGGCCTGACCGGAATCATTCATCCCAGCACTGCGCAAGCAGACACATCAACAACGGGTCACGGCTGGGCGTGACTCACTTTGCAGGAGACAAGGCCATGTGCAGACTCTGTGACGAAGGGAAACCCCAGAACCATTTCGGTTCGCGAAGAAATTTCTTCAAGACCGCCGCCGCTACCGGTGTCGCCGCCACCGCATTCGACCTGCTCGCGGCCGGCCCGGCCGCAGCGCATGAAGACCGCGAGCCCGAAGAGAGCGGCCGGCATGGCCGGCGCTACGTGATTCGCGGCGGCGCCGTGATGTCGATGGACCCGAAGGTCGGCGACTTCGCGCAGGCCGACGTGCTGGTCGAAGGCAAGAAGATCGTCGCCGTGGGGCGCAGCCTGCACGCCGGCGGCGCGGCCGAGATCGACGCGCGTGGCCGCATCGTGATGCCCGGCTTCATCGACACCCACCACCACCTGTTCGAGACCGCGCTGCGCAGCTTTCTCGCCGACGGCATTTTGATCAACGACGGCTCGAACACACGCAGCGCGAACCCGACCTACTTCGAATACATCCTGCTGAAGTTCGCTCCGGTGTACCGCCCGCAAGACGTCTACATCAACCAGCTGTTCGGTTCGCTCAGCCAGCTCGATGCGGGTGTGACGACGGTGCACGACATCTCGCAAATCCACCACTCGCCGCAACACTCGGATGCAGCGATCAAGGGCATCATGGACTCGGGCCGGCGCGCCGTGTTCGGTTACTTCGAGAGCGCCGGCGCCGCGATTCTCGGCACCAACCCCGGCAACCAGTACCCGGGCGACGCGGCCCGCATCAAGAAACAGTGGTTCTCGTCCAGCGACCAGTTGATGACGATGGTGATGGGCGGCGAGCTCTACCTGCCGGGCTACGAGAAAGCCTGGAAGATCGGGCGAGAGCTCGGCCTGCAGGTGGCCTGCCACGTGCTGTCGCCGTTCGGCATCCGCCCGATCTTCGACCTGCTCGCGCAGGGCAAGGGCGGCGACAGTGGCACGCTCGGCATCGGGCCCGACAACCTTTTCGTGCACATGACCGGGATGTCCGACATGGGCTGGCAGCGCGCCAAGGAAGCCGGCGCCCATGTGTCGCTCGCCGTGCCGATCGAGATGAACATGCGCCACGGCATGCCGCCGATCCTGAAGATGCAGAGCCTGGGCATGGAGCCATCTCTGAGCACCGACGTCGAGTGCACGCTCACGGCCGACTTCTTCACCCAGATGCGGTCGACCATGAACGTGCAGCGTGCGCTGGTGAACCAGATGGTGCTGGAGCAAGGCACGCTCTCGCCGCCGACCCAGTACCCGACGCCGGCGGCCGGCGTGCCCACTCTGCTGACCACGCGCGACGTGCTGCGCTACGCCACGATGAACGGCGCCAAGGGGCTGAGGCTCGACCACAAGGTCGGTTCGCTCACCCCCGGCAAGGAAGCCGACATCATCATCCTCGACGCGAGCGCGATCAACGTCGCGCCGCTCAACAGCGTGCCGGGCGCGGTGGTCTCGCTGATGGAGCGTTCCAACGTCGAGACCGTGATCGTCGCCGGCAAGGTGCGCAAGTGGAAAGGCCGGCTGCTCGACACCAACCTCGCACGGCTGCGCACGCAGCTCGAAGACTCGCGCGACTACCTGTTCAGCGCGGCGGGTATCGCACAAGACGTGTTCCGCTGAGCGGCCGAGCGAGGGAATGGCGAGCGGAGTTTCCCGATCCGGGAAACTGATAACCCGTGTTCGAGGGGGTGTCCAACCGGGGGGCGGAACGGGATGATGGCGGCATGAACAAGCCCGCTGTCGCCCTCAAGAAACCCCGGTCTTCCTCGGACCTTCTCGGAGCCTTCTGCTTCGTCGTGCTGGTGCTGACGGTGCTGTACGCCGCGCTGACGATCGACTGAGCCGGGCGGAAAGATCAGGACCCGCGAGCGGGGTCACGAGCACGGTGTCGAAGCACGCATCGACTAGATCGCTGACGCGCGGCGCCGACATGACGCACCTTGGTCACGACGACGATCTCGCCGCGCCGGGCGAACTCCGTCAAGGCCCGGCGCTCGGCAGCTCATTTACAATGTAAGCAGACACGCATAGAACGATCGGGGTGGGGCGTCGGGGTATGGGGGAGAACGAAACACGACGCTATGCCGAGGCGATGCTGGTACGCGAGCTGGCCCTCGCGCCCCTGCCGGGCATTGCGGCGGCCGCGGCAGCGGACCACGATTCCCGCTCGTCCCGGTACCCGGCACACCTTGGCGACAAGGTCGACACCCGGTGGTGGCTGGCCCTCGTCGTCGCCGTGCAGGTGCTCTGGATCGGCTGCTCGGCGATCACGAACACCGCACTGTTCCCCGACGTGGCCGAGCAGTTCATCTGGTCCAAGTCGCTCGAATGGGGCTATTACAAGCACCCTCCGCTGCCGACCTGGCTGTTCGCTTCGGCCATTTCAGTCTTCGGGCCGCACCCTTGGGTCGCCGGCGCGCTCTCGGGCCTGTGCCTTGCCGCCACCGGGGTGCTGACATGGTCGATTGCCAAGGCGCTGCTGGGCTGGCGTGCCGCAGCGTTCTGTCTTCTGTTCTGGACGCTGCAGCAGCCGTTCAGCCTGCGCGCCTACCTGTACAACCACAACGTGCCGCTGGTGCTGGCGGTGGCGCTGACGGCCTGGGCTGCCCTGCACGCCGCCCGCCGGCCTGACCGCGCCACGCTGTGGGCACTTGCTGGCGCGGCCGCCGGCGCGGCCTTGTTGTCGAAGTACCAGGCGGCGATCCCGCTGCTGGGCCTGCTCTGGGCGTTGTTCCGAAGCGGGGCGCTCGCATCACCTGCGGCGCGGCGCGGGCTTGTGCTGGCCACCGGGGTCGCATTCGCGGTGTGCGCGCCGCACCTGAACTGGCTGCTCCAGCATGACGCGCCAAGCTTGCACTATGCGTCGGCCCATGTCGAATCCGGCAGCCTCGCCGCGCGCCTTGCCAACAGCTGGTTCTTCTCGGTTCAGCAGTTGCGCTCATTGATGCCTGCGCTGATCTGCGCTGGGCTCTGGTGCGTGCTCGCGCCGCGTTCCAGCGTGAACGCGTCGCCACGGGCGACCGACTGGATCGAGCGCGACGGCGGCATGCCGGCCGCGCGGCGCAACGCCTGGTTCGAAGGCCTGCTGCTGTTGCCGTTGCTGTTGGTGTTCGGGGCGGCCCTGCTGGGCGGCTTCCACCTGCGGGCGCAATGGGGCATGCAGACACTGCAGTTCGCCGCAATTCCGTTCGTCGGCTGGGTGCTGGTGCGGTGGCCGTTGCCGTCGTTGCGCCAAGCGCTGGCGGCTGCGCTGATGGTGCATGTTGTCGGCGCGGTGATCGTCGCCGAACTCGGCGTCCGGCGGGCGCAGTCCGTCGACGCGTCGGAGCATGTCGTGCAGTTCGGCCAGGCCCAGGTCATCGCAGACGCCATCGGCGCGAGCTGGGGGCAGTTCAGCAAGTGCCGGCTGAGCTACGTCGTGGGCGACGCTCACCTCGCGGCGTTGGTGTCGGCCTACTCGGGCACGCATCCGTTCGTGCTGGAGGACAACGACCTCGCCAAGAATCCCTGGATCGATCCGCTCCTGATGCGCAAGGCCGGTGCGGTCTACATCGCCACCAGCCCTGACCTGCTGCCAGCGAGCGCCATTCACACACCCGAGATGACTCTGCCGGCGCGGGTCTGGCGGCGCCAGATGCCGCTGGTCTGGGGCGTGGACCCGCCGGACGAAGACTGCTGGTGACAACGCCAACGTGCGGAGTACGGCGCGCCGCCGCTTACCTTCGGCGACTCAACGTTCGCCTGCCGTCGGCTCCGATGCGGCTTGGCTTTCACGATGGCGGGGCTGGGCGTCGAACGCCTCCTGCAGCAACCGTTCGGCGTTTTCCGAGTCGGCCCGGCTGCGCAGCGCCGACTCGGGCTCCGCTGGGCGAGTCCAGCGCGTGAGCTGCGGAAATACGATCACCGCCGCGATCAAGGCCGCTTGAGCTGCCAACTGAGGCAACAAGGCACGCGACAGCGCGCTCATGCGCACGCCGACCGGCAGCAGGCTGCGCGACATCAGCACCGCGTAGCCGAACGGCGGCAGCAGGAAGCCGGCCTGCAGCACCAGCAAGGTCAGGGCGGCGACCCACGCCGGGTCGGGCACGGCCGCCAGCAGCGGCGGCATCACCAGCGGGATCACGAGGAAGATCATCTCGAAGGCGTCGAGCACGAACGAGCAGGCGACCAGCCCGGCGAGCACGCACAGCAGCAGCAGGGTCGGGCGCCCGGTCAGCGCGCCGAGCGCCTGAGCCACCAGCACGTCGGTGCCGAAGCCGCGCAGCACCAGCGAGAAGGTCGTGGCGGCCACCAGCAGCGCCAGCAGCAGGCCGGTGAGCGTCATCGTGTCGTGCAAGACATGCCGCACGAGCTGCCGGTCGAGCTGGCCGCTGGCCGCTGCGTACGCCACCAGCAGCAGGCCGCCGCTGGCAGCGGCTTCGACGGCGTAGAGCCGACCGATCGCCACACCGATCAGCAACGCGGCGATGGCCGAAGCGGCGAGCACGGCGGTGAGCAAATGCGCCCGCGACATGGATTCAAGCGCTTCGGCCGCTGCGCGCTTCGGGCGAAAGGCGGCCAGTGCGATGGCGATCAGCAAGACGAGCGCTCCGGGCACGAGCGCGGCACGCATCACGTCCTGGGTATTGACGATGCGCACCGCTGCGTGCGTTGCGTTAACCGCCTCGGTGTGGGCCCGCATCATCGCGTCGCCGAGCAACAGCAGCACAAGCGAGGGCGGGATCACGACCCCCAGTGTGCTGGCCACGCAGACGGTGGCGGCCGCGCGCGCCGAGGGCGTTCCACGCGCCGCCAGGGCCGGAGCGATGTTGCGCGCGAGGGTGTGCAGGCTGGCACCGACCGAACCGTTCATCGGTGCCAGAAGAGCTCCCACGCACAGCGCCGACACTTCGGCCGGGGCCGCGCTGCGCGCGAACAGGCGTTCGCCCGCTCGGTGCAGCAGCCCTGCGAGCGGCAGCCGGTTCAGCAGCGCGCCGATGAAGGCGTAGAGCGGCAGGGCCTGTAGCAGGTCATGCTCCAGCAAACCGACGATGCGGTACGGCAAGGCCGACAGCAGCGGCCAGTCGAAGGCGCCCAGCGAAACCCCGAGCGCGGCGAACGCCGACGACACGCCGAGCAGCACGGCATAAACCGGCAAGCCGGTGACGACGATCAGCAGCATCGCCGCGCCGAACATCAGCAGCCCGATGGCGCTCACGATCGCGCAGCGCGCGGCGGCGCCAGCAGATCCAGCAGCGTCTGCAGCGTCAGCAACAGTGCCAGCAGCCAGGCACCGAGCTTGACCATGAAGTACAGCGGGTTGCCGGTGTCGGGGAAAGACTCAAGCCCGCGCAGCGACTGCCACGTCATCGGCGCACCGCTCACCAGCACGAACACGCCCCAGGGCAGTACGCACAAGGCCTGGCCCCAGCGCTGGATGACTTCACGCAACGGGCCAGGGTAACGAGCCGCGAGCATGTCGGCCGTCATGTGGCCGCGCACGCGGGTGGTGTGGCGCAACGCGATCGCGACGTAAAGCGCGAAGACCCATTGCGCCATGTCGTTGGCCGGGCGCGAACCCGCCCCGACCAGGTCGCGCAGCGGCCACTGCGCACACAGCAGCAGCGACAGCGGCAACACCAGCAGGCTGCCCAGGAACGTCAAGCGGTCGAGTGCCGTGTCGATGGCAGCTGGCAGCGAAAGCCTTTGCCCCGTCACGACAGCCTTTTCACGCCTTCGAGCGGGCAGGCGTAGATCGCGTTGCGCAGCGCCGCGATCGCTTCGTAGCGCGTGAAGGTGCGGCGCCACACCAGCACCACGCGGCGCGTGGGCACCGGCTTCGTGAACGGGATGTACTTGATGTGCGGCTGCGCGTCTTTCGGCACGCTGAGCTGCGGAACCACGGTCACGCCCATGCCCGAGGCGACCATGTACTTGATGGTCTCGAGCGACGAACCCTCGAAGCTCTTGCGGATGCCCTCGGCCTCGCTGCTGGCAAAGCGCGCGTACTCGGGGCAAACTTCGAGCACGTGGTCGCGAAAGCAGTGGCCGGTGCCGAGCAGCAGCATCGTCTCGCTCTTCAATTCTTCGGTGCTGATGCTCTTGCGCTTGGCCAGCGCATGCGTCTTCGGCACGGCCGCCATGAAAGGCTCGTCGTAGAGCGGCGCCACCGCCAGGCCGTTGTCGGGGAACGGCTCGGCCATGATGGCGCAGTCGAGTTCGCCCACGCGCAGCAGCTCGAGCAGCTTGGCGCTGAAGTTCTCCTGCAGCATCAGCGGCATCTGCGGCACGTGCTCGATCGCCTGGCGCACCAGGTCGGGCAGCAGGTAGGGGCCGATCGTGTAGATCACGCCCAGGCGCAGCGGGCCCGAGACCGGGTCCTTGCCACGCTTGGCGATCTCCTTGATGGCGGCGGCCTGCTCGATCACGGTCTGCGCCTGGCGCACGATCTCTTCGCCCAACTTTGTGACGCTGACCTCGTTCGCACCGCGCTCGAAGATTTTCACGTCGAGCTCTTCTTCGAGCTTCTTGATCGACACGCTCAGCGTCGGCTGCGAAACGAAGCAGGCTTCAGCAGCGCGGCCGAAGTGGCGCTCGCGGGCCACGGCAACGACGTAGCGGAGTTCGGTGAGGGTCATGTTCGGTTTCTTGCGGGGGCGACGATGTGCACGGTGGCGATCCTAGCTGGCGCCGGCAGACCCGCGCGCAGACGGTCAGCGGCCGTCTCTCGAGTCCGGTGTGCGAGTGTTGCCAAAACCGGTGCTCGCACCAGACTCCAGGCGGCTCGATTCCCAGCCGCTGGAGCGCAGCATGCGGGTCAGCTTGATGCCCGCCACGACCTCGATGTTCTTGTCGGCCGCCAGCGTCAATGCGCCGCGCGTGAGGCGCCCGAACGTCAACAGCACACCGCCTTGCGCCGAGTGTGCCGAGATTTCGCTCACGAAAGCGTTGACGATTTCGTAGCCGATTTCCTCGGACTTCCACTCGGTGCAGTGAATCACCTGGACCGCCCCGCTGCCGTCGATCGTAGCCGTTCGCGCCGGGAAGCCGGGCAGGCCCCGCAGCAGCACGGTTCGCAAGCCGCGGTGGGTGAAATGGCTCTCCACGAGTTGTTCGAATTGCAGCCAGCCCAGGCGGCGAATCCAGTCGGCTTCTTCGGCGCCTCGTGCTGCCGCCGGCGCACCCGTCGCCGCCCGCACCTTGGCCGCCTGCCAGGCGGCCATCAAGCCGCATGCGCCCGCCAGCAGATACGGGGCGGCTGCCAGCGCCCAAGGCTGCGACTCGACCGGCAGCGCCAGCGCCTCGGCATGCCGGCGCAGCACGTTTACAAGCTCGGCGCGTGCCATGTAGACCAGCACGCCAAGCGCGAGCCAGACCAGCGCGAAGACCGCGTGGCGAAGCTGGCGCCAGATCGGGCCGGATGGGAGACTCATCGGGGCCAGGCCCGATCAATGCCGGAAACGAGCATCAGGTGCGTGCCGACGTGCCCGAGGTTCGACCGGGCGAGGCCACCAGTCTAACGGCGCCCCGGGGCGAAGCCACCGGGCACACGTGGGGTGGGCGGCGCGCCGAGTCCAAGGCACACTCTGGCTGCGGCGCGCTCGTGGCCGCCACACCACCGGACAGCATGAGCCTCTTTCGCGGCACCCATTCGACCCCGCCGACCTTGCGCAGCTTCTGGCGTATCGGGCTCGGCTTGCTGCTCGGCGCACTGATGGCGAACCCGGCCACCGCGGCCGACGCCGAACGCCCGCTGCTGGTGGTCGAGCAAGGGGCGCACAGCGCGCCGGTGCGGCGCATCGAAGCGAGCGCGGCACGCGGCCTGGTGGTCACCGCATCGGACGACCGCACGGCGCGTGTTTGGGGCCTGTCGGGCGGTGAGCTTCAGCTGATCCTGCGGCCACCGGCTTTTGGTGCCGAGGGCGGGCGGCTCTATGCGGTGGCGATCCACCCGAGCGAGCCGCTCGTGGCGCTGGGCGGCACGACCGGCGGCGAAGGCCACCCGCACCAGATCTACCTGTTCGACCTGCAGTCGGGCGCGCTGCGCCGCACTATCGACGCGCAGGCCGGCGACATCCGCAAGCTCGCCTGGTCACAAGACGGCTCGCTGCTGCTGGCTGGTTACGCCGGCACGAACGGCCTGCGTGCGTTCGCACTCGACGGCCGGCCGGTATTCGACAAACGCCTCGATGGCCCGGTCTTCGGCCTGGCCACCGCGAGCAACGGCCTGGCAGCTGCCGTCAGCCTCGATGGCCGCCTGCTCATGTACAAGGCGAGCGCCGGCGCGGTGGCGCCACTGGCCGACGTGCAACTCGGCAAGCGCCGCGCCGCCGGCGTCGCGTTCAGCCCCGACGGCCGCCAGCTCGTGGTGGCGTATGCCGACAAGGACGAACCGCCCGAGATCTTCGACGCGCAAACGGGCAGCCCGGTCGCACGCCTGCCGGTCGCCAAGGTGCACGGTGGCGACTACCGCAGCGTGGCCTGGTCGGCCGACGGGCGCTTCATCTTCAGCGGCGGCACCGCCAGGTCGGTGGACGACCAGTTCGCGGTGCTGCAATACGACGTGTCCAGGCGCGCCCTGCTGGGCCAGCTGAACGTGGCGCGCGATTCGGTCACCGACCTCAACATGCTGCCCAACGGCGACCTGGCCTACAGCAGCTTCGACGGCTCCTGGGGCATCGTCAGCGACGGGCGCGTCGCGCGCCGGGTGGCATCAACGGTGTCGGCGATCCGCGGCGACGTGCCGGCCGACCTGGAGCTGAGCGCCGACGCCACCGCCGCGCGCTGGGGCATGAAAAGCGCCGACGGCGGCTTGGGCTTCCAGTTCGAAAAGCGTGCCCTCAGCGTGCGCCC
>JAYVTD010000295.1:0-9704 GCA_043774765.1 Rhizobacter sp.
GGCGCGTGCCCTGGTCGAGCGAGGTCTTCAACTGCTCGGCGCCCGACACCGGCAACATGGAAACGATCGAGCGCTACGGCCGTGCCGAGCACAAGAAACAGTGGCTCGAGCCGCTGCTCGACGGCAAGATCCGCAGCGCCTTCGCGATGACCGAGCCGGCGGTCGCTTCAAGCGACGCGACCAACATCGCTTCGAGCATCACGCGTGACGGCGACGACTACGTCATCAACGGTCGCAAATGGTGGATCAGCGGCGCCGGCGACCCGCGCTGCCAGATCTACATCTTCATGGGCAAGACCGACCCGGAAGCGCCGCGCCATTCGCAGCAGTCAATGATTCTCGTGCCGGCCGACACCAAGGGCATCAAGGTGCTGCGCCCGCTGTCGGTGTTCGGCTACGACGACGCGCCGCACGGCCACATGGAAATCACGTTCGACAACGTGCGTGTGCCGGCCAGCAACATCCTGCTTGGCGAAGGCCGCGGCTTCGAGATCGCGCAAGGCCGCCTCGGGCCCGGGCGCATTCACCACTGCATGCGCCTGATCGGCCTGGCCGAGCGTTCGCTCGAACTGATGTGCAAGCGCGCTTCGTCACGTGTGGCCTTCGGCCGCACCATCGCTGAGCAAGGCGTGACGCGCGAGCGCATCGCCGAAGCACGCTGCCGCATCGACATGGCACGCCTGCTGACGCTGAAGGCCGCGTGGATCATGGACGTGGCCGGCAACAAGACCGCCAAGGCCGAGATCGCGATGATCAAGGTGGTGGCACCGAGCATGGCGCTGCAAGTGATCGACTGGGCCATGCAGGCCCACGGTGGTGGTGGCGTGTGCGAAGACTTCCCGCTCGCCGGCTTCTTCGCCGGTGCGCGCACGCTGCGTTTTGCCGACGGCCCCGACGAAGTGCACCGCAACGCGATCGCCAAGCTCGAACTCGGCAAGTACGCGTAAGCAGACTCTCAGCCTGGCTTGGCCAGGTCCCGCAACTCTTCGGAGTGCAGGCTCTGCCAGGCCGTGGCCGAGGTCGAGGTCGAGTGCCATTGCCGGTTCGGCCCGTCGAAGCCGGCCGCAGCCGCCAGCGCCTGAAGCACGCCGGTCTCGAAGACGGCGAGCACGGCTGCAATTGCGGCTGGCTCGGGCACATCCAGCAGCATGCGCAGGTAAACGCGGCTGCGCAGCGTCATCAACACGAACGGCGGGTCGTAGCGCAGCAGCCGGTCGCCTGAGCGCTCCAGCGCCTCGGCCAGCGGCCCTTCGATCCACGCCAGGCCCGCGGCCGGCACGCTGGCCACGGCGCCGAAGCGCGCACGCAGCGTTTTCAGCGCCACCAGGTCGATCTTCGGGAACATCACGAGCCAGCGCATCTCTTCGGGCGCCTGCGCGCCGATCTGCGTCTGCATGCTGTCGGTGAATTGTTCGTAGGTGGCGCCCTCGAGCGTTTCCATCAGCGTGCGCGACAACACCAGCATCTGCATGTCGTGCGGGAGCGTCAGCTCCATGCGCAGGCGCAGCTCGTGGCCGCCGATGTAGTCGCGCTGCGGCGGGCCCCATTCGAGCCGCCAGGGCATGCCGTCGAAGGCACCGTCGATCACGAAGCCGTCTTCGCCGCGCACGCGCTTGAAGCGGTGGCCGCTGGCGCGCGCCCATTCCACCACCTCGGCGAAATCTCGCGCGGGCGATGGACGGGTGAACAGCTTCTTGAACGACTCGAGCATGTCCGTGCCCGATCAACTAGAGTGGTTGCCGAACGCACACACCGTGCGCCGGAAGGAAAGCAACATGAACAAGGACATGATCCAAGTGTATTCGTGGGCCACGCCGAACGGGCACAAGGTTCACATCATGCTGGAGGAGTGTGGCCTGCCCTACCGCGCGCACGCGGTCGACATCGGCGCCAGCGACCAGTTCAAGCCCGAGTTCCTGGCGATCAGCCCGAACAACAAGATCCCGGCCATCACCGACCCGAACGGCCCCGACGGCGAGCCGATCTCGCTGTTCGAATCGGGTGCGATCCTGCTGTATCTGGCCGGCAAGACCGGCCAGTTCATGCCGACCGACACGCGTGGCAAGTACCAGGTGCTCGAATGGCTGATGTTCCAGATGGGTGGGGTCGGTCCGATGCTCGGCCAGGCGCACCACTTCCGCATCTACGCGCCCGAGAAGATCGAGTACGCGGTGAATCGCTACACGAACGAAGCCAAGCGGTTGTACGGCGTGATGAACAAGCGCCTGGCGAAGAGCAAGTACATCGCCGGGCCGGCCTACAGCATCGCCGACATCGCGATCTTTCCTTGGCTGCGCTCGTGGAAGAACCAGGGCATCGACTGGAACGACCACCCGCACCTCAAAGGCTGGTTCGACGAGATCGCGGCGCGGCCGGCCGTCAAGCGTGGCGTCGAGGTGCTGGCCACGCTGCGCAAGCCGCTGGACGACGACAAGGCGCGCGAAACGCTGTTCGGCTCGACGCAATACCAGAAACGCTGACCTTGGAGCGACCGGCACCCCGGTCGCTCATGTGCGCCGGCGCATTGCGTCAACGAACCCCGCTCAGCTGCACTTCCACGCGACGGTTCGGCAGCAAGCACTCCCGACCAGCTTCACCGCGTCGACCTTCACGCCTTCTTTCAGGCGCTGCGCCAGCGCTTCGAGCTCGGCCCGGCTCTGGCCACGCACCTCTTGCGCGGTGAACTTGTCGAAGTTGAAGACCACGTTGGCCGACAGCCGAACCGTCTGTGGGGCGGGCGCTGCCGGAGCCGATGCAGGCGGCGTTGCAGTTGCCACCGCCGACGCAAGCGCGGCAGGCGGCAAGCAGGCTTCGGCCTGGCGCTCGGCTTCGAACAACTGGTCTTCGGCGATCTGCACGCAAGGCTTGGCGTGGCGCCATTGCTGCTGGTTGTACTCGTTGCCGGCGTGCACGAGCTCGACTTCGGAGCAGGCGGTGCGCTCCATCAGGTCGATGAGTTTTCGGACTCGGTCAGCGCCTGTTGCGGGAAGGCGCTGCGGTCGGTGCGGGTGTATTCGTGCAACGACACGTCGAGCCCGTATTGCGCTTGCTCAGGTGCTGGGCGCGTATCGGCCTGCCCTTGTCGTTGATGCCCTTGAACCTAAGGACCGCAGTTGCCACGACGCAATCGGCGGATTCGTCAACGCTGGCGCGGGATTGCTGTGATGTTGAACACTCACCCGATGGGTGAATCGAGCAAAGCAAAGAAGATCGCGTTGGCACAAGCCAGCGAGGACGTGATGGTGGCCTACATCTGCCGGCGAATCGTCGGCCAAATCAACCTGCCTATCCCGCCTCCGACGCTCGCGGGGCGCGGTAGCTGCTGCTTTTATTGGTTGAAATTAGTGCCTGCCATCGCGCCCCGCCCAGACCGAGGCTGCTGCGTTGCGCACACGGCGACGAACACGGTTTCCACCAATCATTGGAACTGCAGCGCGAACAGCCCGCTTTTCAACGCAGCGTCGACGCTGCGCCGCCCTGACACTCGCTCCACCGAGCTTTGTTGGTCCGGTCTGAACACTATGTGAGAGGTGACGCCATGATCAGTTCGCGTTCGAAATTGGGGTGGATTATCGCGGCAGCGTTGATGCCCGTGATGGCGGCAAGTGCCATGGCGCAGGGGGTTGTGAGCGAGTTGACGGTATCGAACGTCGTCAAACAGCGCTCCGGCGAGGAGCAATTCGCTCCGGCGCAAAGCGTCAAGCCCGGCGATCTGCTGCAATACACCGCAACCTACCGAAACGACGGCAAGCAGGCGATCAAGCACCTGGCAGCCACCTTGCCGATTCCGCTCGGCACCGAATTCGTCGCGGCCAGCGCCGTTCCTCGCAACGTGCTGGCCAGCGTGGGTGGTCAGGTGTTCGAGCCGCTTCCGTTGATGCGCAAGGTCAAGCGCCCCGATGGGCAGGTCGTCGATGTGCCGGTGCCGCTGGCCGAGTACCGCGCTCTGCGCTGGCCGGAGCGCGAGCTTGCCGGCGGCGCGAAATACGTCACGAGCGTCCGCGTGCGGGTGACTGCGGCAGAGGGATCGCCGCTCGTCGCGGTGGCCGCCAGTGCACCGCGCTGACCGCGCCGATCCGGGTGGCTCGTTTCCGAAGCCACCGGAGGCCCGGGGCAGCGCGCCTGCCGAAGCGGAACGAATGCTCGTTCCCGGTCCCTTGAGCGCTCAAGGGCTCGACTCTCGCTGCCGACAACCCTGCATCGGACCCGGTGTGCTGGAACGCGCCGCCCTGCACACCTCATCTGGAGAAGAGCTCATGTTTCGACTGTTGACAGTCATGCCGCCTCTGTGGCGGTTCGTCGCCCGAACGCTCAGTGCGATGACGTTTTTTGCCGTACTGAGTGCGGGACACTCGGTCGCGCTGGCCGCCACGCCACCGGCCGGCACCACCATCGGTAACCAGGCCTCGGCCACCTACACCGACGCATCGAACGCGGCGCGAAGCGTCACCTCGAACGTCGTCACCGCAATCGTGCAGCAGGTCGCGAGCCTGACGCTCGCGCAGAGCATGGCCAAGACCGTCACCGCCGGCAGCCAGGTCACCTACCCGGTGACCCTGACGAACACCGGCAACGGCACCGATACCTTCAACCTCGCGTTCTCGCAGAGCGGCGCCTACGCATTCACCTCGGTCGTGTTCTACGCCGACGCGAACGGCGACGGCATCGCCGACAACACGACGCCGATCACCGCTACCACCGCGCTCGCGCAGGGCGACACCTTCCGCTTCGTCGCGGTCGGCACCGTGCCGCCAACGGCGACCGCGACCAGCACCAACAGCCTCGTCATCAGCGCCACCAGCACCTTCGCCGGCGCCGTGAACGCGAGCGTGACGGACGTGACCACGGTCACCGCGAACGCGGTCGTGAACGTCACGAAGACGATGAGCGCGACCTCCGGCAACCCCGGCAGCGGCCCGCACACGATCACGCTGACCTACTCCAACACCGGCAACAGCGCGGCCACCAACGTGACGCTGAAAGACCCGCTGCCCGCCGGCATGACCTACGTCGCCGGCTCGGCACGTTGGAGCGGCACCGGCGCCACGGTACTGACCGACGCGAACAACGCCGACGCGCAAGGCAGCGGCCCGACGGTCGTGTACGACTTCGGCGTCACGCTGGCGAACCAGGCGACCGCCGTGATCAGCTCGGTCGCACCGGGCCAGTCGGGCACGCTCTCGTTCCAGGTCACGATCAACGCGTTCGACACCGTCGCGGCCACCGGCCAGCTCGCCGGCCCGATCAACAACACCGCGACCACCAGCTACAACGACGGCGCGGCCAACGTCGGCCCGTTCAGCACCAACACCTTTACCTTCACCGTCAACGCGGTGAAGGCCGTGACGATGACCGGCGCGACCGTGGCGAGCACCACGCAGGGCAGCGCCGTGACCTTCACCAACGTCGTGAAGAACAACGGCAACAGCCCGGACAGCTTCGACATGACGCTGGCCGCCGGCACCTTCCCCGCCGGCACCAGCTACGCTCTCTACCAGGCCGATGGCGTGACGCCGCTGCTCGACACCAACGGCAACGGCGTGCCCGACACCGGCACGATCGCCAGCGGCGCGAGCTACAACGTCGTGCTGAAGGTGACGCTGCCGACAGCTTCGACCGGCGGCCCTTACTCGGTCAGCAAGACCGCGACCTCCAAGCTCGACCCGAGCAAGACCGCGACCGCGAGCGACACGCTGACCGCGATCAGCGCGAATGCCGTCGACCTGACCAACAACGCCGCGCTCGGCGGTGGCGGTGTTCTCGGCGTCGGCGCTGGCCCCGAGGCCGGTGCGCAGGTCACGAACGCGACCAACCCCGGTACGACGACGCGCTTCACGCTCTACGTCAACAACGTGAGCGGCGTCGCCGACACCTTCGACCTCGCCGCCAGCACCAACCCGAGCTTCGGCACGCTGGCGCTGCCGGCCGGCTGGACCGTCGTGTTCCGCGATTCGACGGGCACCGTCATCACCAACACCGGTGTCATCAACGGCGGCGCGAACAAGCTCGTCTACGCGGATGTCAGCGTGCCCGCCAGCCAGGCGGCCCTGCCGGCGCCGGGGCAGGACCTGTACTTCCGCGTGCTCTCGCCGTCGTCGGCCGCGGTCGACCGCATCCACGACGCGGTGGTGGTCAACACGGTGCGCAGCGTGCAGATCACGCCGAACAACAATGGCCAGGTCTTCCCGGGCGGTTCGGTCGTCTACACCCATACGCTGACGAACGCCGGCAATGTGGTCGAGAACAGCGGCCCGAGCACGCTCACGCTGGCGCTGGCCGACACACAAGGCACATTCAGCTCGATCGTCTACCGTGATGCCAACAACAACGGCGTGATCGATGCCGGCGACGTGATCGTCAACACGCCGGTCGACCTCGGACCGATCGCGCCGGGCGCGACGGTGCGGCTGCTCGTCAAGGTGAGTGCCGCCTCAGGCGCGGCCGTCGGCAGCGTCGACACGACAACGCTTTCGGTCACCACCGCCGGCGTTGTCAACGGCGCGGCCGCACCGGCGCTCGTGAGCGCCAGCGACTCGACCAGCGTGATCGCCGGCAACCTCGTGCTGCTGAAGGAGCAGGCGCTCGACGCGAACTGCGACGGCGTGGCCGACACTGCGTTCAGCACCGCCAACCTCACGACCGGCGCGGTGCCCGGCTCGTGCGTGCGCTACCGCATCACCATCACCAACATCGGCTCCGCCGACGTGCTGAGCGTGGTGCTGAGCGATGCGACGCCGGCCAACACGACCTACCATGCGGTGGTGCCGGCCGCGACGACGCGGGGCACGGTCAGCGCGCCAGCGGTGGGCAGTGCCGGCACGCTGAGCGCGAGCGTCGGCACGCTGACGCCGACCGCTACAGCGGTGCTGACCTTCGGCGTGCGCATCAACCCCTGATGCGCCGAGCGGGAAGGGCGCGCGTTGCGCCCTTCCCGCCTGTCCACGCCACCGACTGCTTCATGCCTCAGTTCGTCACCGCCCTGTGGCTGGCGCTGCTGCTTGCCTGCAGCACCAGCCCGAGTGCCGCCGCGCCCATCACCGCGCCGCTCGCCGGCAGCGTGATCGAGAACGTCGCGCGTGCGACCTATTTCGACACCGATCTCGGCTTCAACACCACGATCGCCTCGAACCCGGTGCGCGTCACGGTGCAGCCGCGCGAGGCGCTGACCCTCACCAGCGACAACGCCGTGCCGCGCCCCGCCGGCGGCGTGGTCGCGCTGCCGCACCGGCTCACCAACACCGGCAACACACCGAGCCGCTACGTGCTCGGCTTCGCGAACCGCAGCGACGACGACTTCGACCTGCAGGGCGTCACCCTCACCTGGGACCGCAACGGCAACGGCGCCGCCGATCCGGGCGAGTTGCAGCTCGCCGACGGCGCCACGTTCGGCCCGCTCGCGCCCGGAGAATCGGCCGATCTCGTGCTGGTGGCAACCCTTCCCACCGGCCTCGCCGCCGACCGCGTCGCACGTCTCGACCTGCGCGCGCGCAGCGTCGATCAAGGCCTGGCCGCGGCCAACGTCGACACCGTCACGGTCTCCGACGGCGCGCTGCTGCAGGTCTTCATGAGCGCGTCGAACCTGAGCCCGAAGCCGCTCGGCCACGTCACGCTGACCCTGGTCGCGAGCAACACCGGCAACAAGCCGGCGAGCGGCATGGCGGTCAGCGTCGATGGCGCGCCGATGCAGCTCGTGCTGCTGCGCGAGGTGATCCCGGCGAACACGACGCTGGCCGCGCTCGGCGCGCCCGGTTCGGCGCTTGCGCTGTACCACCTGCGCGGCCAGGGCGACACCGCCTACACCGAAACGCCGCCGGCCGACCTGAGCCTCGTCGATGCGGTCGCGTTCGGCTTCGCCGCCGCCATCGTGCCCGGCCAGTCGTTTACGCGCAGCCTCGACGTGACACTGAACGCGAACGCGAGCGGCGCGATCGAGAGCGCCGCGCAGCTCTTCTTCATGGACGGCGTGCGCACTGCGCCGGTTGCCATCGACTCGAACCTGGTGCGCCTCGCGGTGCCGAACGTGCCGCCGTCGATCCGCCTCTTCACCGATGCGGCCTACACGCGCCGCGCGACGGTCATCAGCGCCGGCCAGCCGTTCTTTGTAGCGGTCGACGCGGCGCAGTGCAACATCGACCCGCTGCGCCGCGAGACGCGCACGATCTCGATCACCTCGCAACTCACCGTCGATGCCGAGACCTTCGTCGCGACCGAGACCAGCGTCAACAGCGGCATCTTCCACATCGAGCCCAGCGTGCCGACCCGCGACGCGCGCAGCGCAGCGGTCACCGCCGGCGACGGCGCGCTCACCGTCAAGGCGAACGACCGCCTGACCGTCTCGATGCCCGGCTGCGGCGCAACCGTGGTGCAGGCCGAGGTGCTCGTCGATCCGTACGGCGTGGTGTTCGACAGCAAGACCAGCGCGCTCGTCGCCGGCGCCGTCGTCTCGCTCGTCGACACGACCGGCGGCGGCAACTTCGGCGTCGCCGGCGGCGCGGCCCGCGTCTTCCTGGCCGACGGCATGACGCGCGCGCCGAGCACGGTGACGACCGATGTCGACGGCCACTACCAGTTCCCGCTCGTCGCGCCGAGCACGTACCGGCTGCATGTCGTGCCGCCGACGAACTACGCGTTCGCGTCGACCCTGGCGCCGAACCTGCTACCGCCCGGGCGCAACGTCGAGGCGGCCGGCTCGTACGGCGGCGCGTTCACGATCATCGCGCTGAGCGAGCCGGTGCACCTCGACATCCCGGTCGACGCGAGCCCGCGCGCCGGCTTCTTCATCGAGAAGACGGTGGCGCGCAAGACGATCGAGATCGGCGAGACGCTCGACTACACGATCCGCGTGAAGAACGTCAGCGGCCAGCTGCTTGGCCGCATCGCGCTCACCGACCACTTGCCGGCCGGCTTCGCCTACCAGCGCGCGAGCGCGCGGCTCGACGGCGGCACCAAACGGCTCGACCACTCCACCCTGCCCGAACCCCTAGGCGGCGGCGGCCCGGTGCTGGTGTTCAACCTCGGCTCGATCGAGGACCAGGCCATCATCACGCTGACCTACCGCGTTCGCGTCGGCCCCGGCGCGTTGCAGGGCACCGGCATCAACCGCGCGCAGGCGACGACGGCCGGGCCGCTCGCCAAACTCAGCAACGAGTCGAGCGCCGCGGTGCAGGTGCTGCCGGGCGTGTTCACCGACCGCGGCTACTTGGTCGGCAACGTCTACGCCGACTGCAATGCCGACGGCGAGCGCGGCGCCGGCGAGCCGGGCATTCCCGGCGTGCGCCTGTTCCTCGAGGACGGCACCCACGTCACGACCGACGGCCAGGGCCGTTACAGCCTGTACGGTTTGCGCGCGCAGACCCACGTGCTCAAGCTCGACCGCACCTCGCTGCCGGCCGAAGCGGGGCCGCTCGTCGTGCTCGCGAACCGCAACGCCGGTGACACCGGCAGCCGCTTCGTCGACATGAAGAACGGCGACCTGCACAAGGCCGACTTCGCGGTCGGCGGCTGCACGCCCGCGCTGCGCGAGGCGATCGCCGCGCGCGTCGGCACGCTCGCCCAGGGCGACGCGCAGGGCGCGAGCGCCGAGGCCGCGCAACTCGCCGCCGACACGCGCGTGCTGGCGCCGATCGATCCGAAATCGCTGCCCGCGAGCGGCTTCGTCGGCGGCACGCCGACCCCTGCGGCAGCGCTCGCTGCCGGCGTGCGCG
>JAYVTD010000296.1:0-3592 GCA_043774765.1 Rhizobacter sp.
AAAGTCGCTCATCACCTGGCGCAGGTTGACTTCTTTCTTCGTCAGCCTGCCTTCCTTGCGCTCGGCATGGCTGTCGGCGATGCCGACGCCGATGTTGAAAACACCGTCGCGGCACGGGAAGATCCAGCCGTAGCCGGGGGTGAGCGCGCGGTGCCAGACGATCTCGAGCGCGCTGATGCGCCCGACCATCGCGTCGTTCTTCACATAACCGCGCAGTGCCACGCCGCTCGGTGTATGGCGCTGCGACATGCCGGCCGCGAGCAGCGCCTGCGGCACCGCGCCGCTGGCCAGCACGAGCCAGCGCGAACGCAAGGTGTGGGTGGCGTCACCGTGCTGCAAGGTGGCGCCAACGACCTGCGCGCCTTCTTCGATCGGCGCCATGAAGCGCAGCGGCGCGAACATGCGCACGCCGGCGTCGACGGCGGCGCGGCACAGCACATGGTCGAGCTCCTTGCGCGGCAGCACCGCCAGCGTTCCCGGTACATCGACACGCCCGCCACGCGGCCCGATGCAGCCGACGATGGAGACCGGTTGTGCCAGCGCCATCACCGCATCGAGCACCCCGAGCTTGCGCAGCGCGTGGTGGGCGTCGGGAATGAGCGCGTCGCCACAGACCTTGTCGCGCGGGAAGGCGTGCTGGTCGACAAGCACCACATCGAGCCCGGCGCGCGCCAGCGTCAGCGCGGCGGCGCTGCCGGCCGGGCCGGCACCGACGACGAGCACGTCGCAGGCCGCGGGGAGGTGTTCTGTGCCGAGATTCATGGAGCGCGGATTCTAGGAGGCTGACGCGGTGGCCCCATGCGCAGGGCCGCCAGCACCGAGCAGGCGGTGATGAAGCCGAGCAGCGCGAAGGTCTCGTGAAAGGCCAGCATCGGGTTCGCCGGCTGCGCCTGCAAGCGCCATTCGAGCACGATGCCGACCAGGCTGACGCCGACCGCGCCGCCGAGCTGGCGCAGGAAGTTGATGCTGCTCGCCCCTTGCGAGATCAGGTCGTCGGGCAGGCCGCGCATCGCGCCCAGATTCAGCGATGGCAGCACGAAGCCCAGGCCGACGCGCCCGACGACCGCCCACAGCGTGATCAGCCACAGTGACGTGGCCGCGCCGACCGTGATCATCAGCAGGAACGACGCCGCGAGCAGGATCAGCCCGGTCGCCAGAATGCGCCCGATCGGCAGCCGGTCGGCCGCGCGGCCGACCAGCGGGATCGTGACCGCCAGCACCAGGCCCGCCGGCAGCAGCACCGCACCGGCCTGCGATGGTGGCAGCTTGAGCGCGATCTGCATGAACACCGGTACCAGATAGGTCGAGCCGAACAGCGCCATGCCGTAGATGAACGCGACCACGCCGCCCATCGCGAACGGGCGGTGCTCGAACAGGCGCAGTTGCATCAGCGGGTGCGGGTTGCGGCGCTGCAGTTTGATGAACACCACCACCGCACCGAAGCTGCTGGCGATCAGGCCCCAGCCCGCGAGCGGCGACTGCCCATGCAACTGCACCATGCCGTTGAGCAGCGACAGCACCGCGATGGTGACGAGCACGAGACCGGCCCAGTCGAGCCGCGCGCCCGAGCGATCGACCTCGCCACCGCCCGGCGCGCCGACCGGCAGGTAACGCCGCGCCAGCACCAGCGCTGCGATGCAGAACGGCACGACCACGAAGAAGACCCCACGCCAGCCGAACCACTCGACCTGCACCCCGCCCACGCTGGGCCCGAGCGCCGGCGCAAGCACCACGCCGAAGCCGAAGATGCCCATCGCCCGGCCCTGCTCGCCCTGGCCGAAGGCGCGCATGATGATGATGGCGGGTATCGGCTGCAGCACGCCCGCCGCCAGGCCTTCGGCCACGCGCATCGCCAGCACCAGATCGAACCCGCTCGACAGGCCGCCGGCCACAGCGCCGAGCATCAGCAGAGCGACCGCGCCGCAGTAGGTGTGGCGGTAACCGAAACGTTCGAGCAGCCACGGCGTGGTCAGCATCGAGAGCGTCATCGCCGCCATGAAACCGGCCGACAGCCACTGCGCCCGTTCCTGCCCAAGCGAGAAGACACGGCTCATGTCGGGCACCGCGACATTGATGATGGTCGAGGCCATGATCGACGCCATCGTGCCGATCATCACCGTGAGCAGCACACGCCAGCGGTGGTTCGGGCCGAAACGTTGTTCGAGCGCGGCGCGCGAGTGAGGGCGGCTGAGTGTGGCCATGCTCACCAGATCGAAACCTGCGCCTCCGGTGCCAGGTACATCGGGTCGCCCGGCTTCACGCCGAAGGCCGGGCCGAACGCAGGGTGGTTGCGCACCGCGCCGTTGACGCGGAATTCGTCGGGCGAGTGCGGGTCGGACTTGATCTGCTGCAGCATCGCTTCTTCACGCACCTTGCTGCGCCACTGCTGGGCCCAGCCGAGAAAAAATCGCGCGTCGCCCGACAGGCCATCGATCACCGGCGACGCCTTGCCGCCGAGCGAAAGCCGCCAGGCCTTGTAGGCGATCTCGAGGCCGGAGTTGTCGGCGATGTTCTCACCGAGCGTCAGCTCGCCGTTCACGTTGTAGCCGGGCAGCGGCGAAAAGGCCGAGTACTGCGCGATCAGTGCAGCGGTGCGGGTCGCGAAACGTTCCTTGTCTTGTTTGCTCCACCAATCGCGCAGGTTGCCGTCGCCGTCGTAAAGGCTGCCCTGGTCGTCGAAACCATGGCTGATCTCATGGCCGATGACAGCGCCGATCGCACCAAAGTTGGCGGCGTCATCGGCTGCGGCGTCGAACGCCGGCGGCTGCAGGAAAGCGGCCGGAAAAACGATCTCGTTCATCGACGGGTCGTAGTACGCGTTGACGGTCTGCGGCGTCATGCCCCATTCGACGCGGTCGATCGGTTTGCCGAGCTTGTCGAGATTGCGCGTGTACTCGAAGGCGCGGGCTCGCCTGACGTTGCCAACCAGATCGCCGCGCTCGATCTTGACCGTGCGGTAGTCGATCCAGCGTGTCGGGTAACCGACCTTGACGCGGAACTTCGCGAGCTTGGCCAGCGCTTCGCCACGGGTGGCCGAGCTCATCCATTCGCGCGTGTTGATGCTCTCGCGGTAGGCGTCGAGCAGGTTGTTGACCAGGGCCTCGATGCGCGCCTTGGCGGCCGTGGGGAAGTGGCGCGCCGTATAACGTTTGCCGAGCGACTCGCCGAGCGACTGATCGACCAGGCGCACACCACGCTCCCAGCGCGGCATCTCCTGCGTGCTGCCCTGCAGCGCGGTGCCGGCGAAGGCAAAGCGCGCGGTGGAAAAGTCCTTGCCGAGGTAGGGTGCGAACTCGTGCAGCAAGTGCGCCGTGGCATAGGCTTTCCAGACGTCGAGCGGCACGGTTTGCAGCAGAGTGTTCAAGCCTTGCAGGTAACTCGGCTGGCCGACCAGCACGTCGGGTGTCTTGCCGGCGAGGCCCGTGTCGGCAAGAAAGCGGCCCCAGTCGAAAGCCGGCGCAAGCCCTGGCAAGCCGGCCAGTGGCGTGCGGTTGTAGGTCTTGAGCGGGTCGCGGTTCTCGACCTCCGACCACTGCACGCGCGCCAGCTCGGCTTCGAGCAACAGCACGGCACGCGCACGGGTCTCGGCATC
>JAYVTD010000297.1:0-8393 GCA_043774765.1 Rhizobacter sp.
AGTGATGCAGCGGCACTCGCAAGCGTGTTTCGTCTTCAACCTGGAGCCGCAGGGTGTCGTTGTCGAGCCGCAGGTAACTCTCCGGCAGGGTGACGTACAAGGTGTTGAGCAGTTGCATGCGGTGTTCGATTCGATGCGGCTGAATTCAGGCGTCCGGATCGAACAGGTCGTGCGCGCCCCGGCCTGCCTGCAGCAAGGCCAGCGCCTCGGGTTGGCAACGTTCGCGCAGCGAGCAACCCTTGCAGCGGCGGGTGTCTTGCGTCGGCGCTGGGAGCTTGCCGCTGGCGAGCATCTCGCGAACGGCCACGGCGATGCCGCAGACCTGGGCGCGCAGCGCCGCGCTGATGGGCACCACACGGCGGCGCTTTGAGCTGGCGTAGTAGAGCGCCCCTTCAAGTACCGGTCGGCCGGTCATTTCTTCCAGGCACATGGATTGCGCGGCCAGTTGCACGTCGTCGCATGCCCCGATGTCGGCGGCCTTGTGCCGCGAGCCGTGTTTGTACTCCACCGGGTAGGGCGTGCCGTCGGGCTCGAATTCGACCACGTCGGCTTTGCCGATCAAGCCGAGCGCGTCGCTCCACAACGGCAGGGCACGCTCGACGCGCAGGCCGGCGCGCACCTCAACGCCCGGCTTGTCCACCGTTTTGTGAACGGCCTGGCCGCGCAGGGTGTGGATGTTGTCGTCGAACGCCTGCTCAAGGTGGATCAAGCCGCACTGGCGCGCGCAATAGGCCCAGTGTTGCAGGGCAGAAAGCGTGATGGGGTCAGGTTCCTCCATCGGCCACCGCTGGCACGAACGGCCGCCGGCGCGTGCCCTCACGCGTCACGACCGTGAAGCCGGTGCCGGCGTCTTCGCCAAGCGCTTGCAGTGCGAGCGCCAGCACTTCGGATGAATCGATCGGATGAACCCGAAAGTACAGAACGGCCGGCGGCGCCGCCGCGCCTTTGTGAAACACCAACTCGCCGAAGTCGGCGTCGAAGGTGAGCAACCAGCGGCCTCGTTCGCGGGCGAGCGCAAGCACCGCGAGGTCGTCAATACCGGGCGCGACGGTGGCGACGCAAACGACATCGTGCCCGGCCAAGGCCAAACCGCCGGCCACGCTGCGTGGCATGTTCTCGTCGAGCAGCAGGCTGCGCGCCATCGTCAGGCTTCGACCTGGCCTTCTGCCGCCTTGGGGTGCAGGATGAACGACTCATCCTTGAGGCAGTCGCGCACGAACGCGAACACGGCTTGCAGATCATCGGGCTTCAGGTGCGGATACTCTTCGAGAATCTTCGCCTCGCTCCAGCCCGAGGCCAGCAGATCGAGCAGAAACTCGACGCCGATGCGCGTGCCCACGATGCGCGGTTTGCCGAACAAGGTTTCAGAGTCGGTAACGATGCGCCCTTGCCATTCCATGTTCAACACCTCCGTGTGAGTGTCACGCCGGGCGCGGCCTGGAGCGACTGGCCGGCCTCGACCGGCTTGCCGTCGAACAGCACCGAGTATGCGGCGAAGTCGCGGGTGGGTGAAGCTGGCTCGTTCGCGTCCCCAGCGAATGCTTGCAATTGGGGCTCACGAAATCACGCCCGCAGCCCGCGCTCAGAACCCGTTGATTTCTTCAGGTTCGAGCCCTTGCAGTGGGCTGACACCGCTCGTGCCATCGTTGTTGACGGTCAACGAAGCGTGAACCTTGGCAGAAGAGTACTGGCCTGACTTGCAGTTGTGCTGCCACCAATAGACCTTCACCACCTCCATGCTCCCGTCGGGCCGTGCAGACGAGGCGTCGTTCTCGAACAGCTTTGGCAAGATGCTCTTCACCACGTTGGCATCCGAGTCGCTGAATTCCGTGCGCTCGGCCAGTTGCGGGTTCATGCTGCCAAAGCAAACATAGATCCCGTGGTCGACTCGATGCTTCATGCCCATCGTGTCGGAGCCCCGCTTGCTGCCGTCGCCTTCGCCGCTCACGCTCTTGGTGATCTGCGTGCTGGTGATGCTCACCGGCTCCTTGCTGAAGGCCGATTGAATCGTCACCGGGCCACGAATCGGAATCGACACGCCGCTGGCATCACCGTCCTTGCCAAAGGCGAACACCTGGCCGAACGCACGCACGTCAAACCATTTGGCGCATGCCTTCTTGGCGGTCTCGTCCTTGTTGCTGCCCTTCTTGAACGCTTCCTTGCCGATGCCATTGGCAGCTGACTCGGCACGGTTTCGCAGGCTCGTTTCTCCATCAATCTTCCGATCATCTGACTGGACAAAAATGCTCTGACCAGACTCTTGAAGTCGATCACGCAGTTTGCGCTTCAGGCACACATCGGTGATCTCGCCCAGGCCACCGTAGTCGGTGCGAGGCCGATTGCCATTCAACGGATCGCCGTTGGGGTTGGCATGCTTCACTCGCAGTACGAGCGCGAAGTCGATCTTGTTCTGCAGCCTGGTCATGATGTTGTCCCTGTAGTTGCTTCTGCGATTTCGATGGATTCGTCGTCAGCGGTCGCTGGGTCAACACGCCGGAGCCCGTGGCGCTGGCAGTGATAACCGAGCAAAAATTCGCCCGACAGCGCTTTGTCGCTAATGAACTCGTCGCCCCTGAATGCGGATGTCACGTTGTCGAGCTCCAATTCCATCGCGTGGAGGAAGCCCGGCCGCACGTTCCGAAGACGTGTTTTGTAGGGCACCAGCGCGAGCTCGATCGTTCGCCAGGCTGAGTTCGGACGATCGGCGAAGCGCTGCATCAGGCGTGCGGCCGTGGTGTCGCGTTTCTCGCCCGCCAGGAAAAGTGCTCGCCCTTCGATGTGTTCGGCGATCGCTAAAAGCCGGCCATACAGGTAGTCTCGGGTGGTTCGATCCAGCTCCAATGCCATCTGGTAGTTCCTTTCGGTGTGTGTGCCTTTGAACAGTGCGCAGGCAATGCCAAGGCACTTCTCCCATTCCCAACGCTCAAGCCCCACGCGATTGATTGCTCGTCGCTTGGTCGCCTCGACGAGATCGAGTGGAATTGAGATGCCGTCGACGATGCACGGCAGCAGGCGTTCGCGCGCAGCCTTGTCCAGCTTCTCGTCCAGGCGACGACCGTAGGCGGCCTGGGCGATGTCTCGCGGCGCGGGCGCACCAACGAACTTGGTGACCTTGCCAAAATCTTGAGGCCACGCGCACTTTAGGTGCCAGGATTCAAGGCGAGCGAGGAACTCCGAGCCCCGCAACTCGCGATAGAAGGTGATCGCCAAGCGGCCGGGCGTCGCCGAATCCAGCGCCATCACAACCACGCTTTCGGTCGGGTCCAACTTGGCGCGAAAGCCGCTCATTGCCCGGCTCAGGCGCAGTGCGAAGGCTTGGCCAGCGTTGCCGGAATCGCCAGCGAGCGAAGCAGCGTCGGGATCGATTCCCAACAGTTCGTAGGTGTCGGCGAACAAGTTCGGAGTTGCATTACCTGAGACAGCCCAACTCACCACTGCCTGATCGCCGTTGCGCGACCCTTGCCTTGCAATCAGCCAACGCAGTGCGTTGTGGGCTTTCTGCGTAACTTCAAAGCCGATGCTCACCGCCTCGCCAGCTTCAAAGAATCGGCCTCGGAATGTGTAGCCTGTGCTGTCATTGGCGGAGATCAACTTGGCCTTGTCGCCCGCGTTGCGCAGTTTCGCCGGATGCTGCAAGGCCAGGATACTGTCAGCCCCCCTGACCATGCAGTACCCGCGCAGCTCTTGCGTACCCGCGTAGTGAGCGATCCAGGCCGCAACGAGTGCGTCGTCCTGCCAGGTGCCGGACACCGGATTACCTGCTTCTTCTTCGACGCACCATCGAATGAATGCGTCCTCTGGCGTCTGCCCTGCAGGCAGAGCCTTGTAGATGGCCGGAGTCTGAGCCTTGTCTCCTTCCCATGCCTTCGACAGCTTGCCGTCGGCGCCCACTGGCAGGATCTTTGAAGCAACCAGATCCGTCACCACGGTCCCGCGCCGAACGTACTTTTCGATGGCATCGAGTTTGGGGTGCCCGTTGGCTGACGACGTCCACAGTGACAACGACGACAGATAGTCGCGATGCGGTTGATCCGGCTCCTTTGCATACCCGGAGGTAACCTCACCGCCGAACACGGCGTAGTCGCCTGCCAGGTATTGAAGCTTGTCGCACAACGGGTGATTCACCGGCTTGCTGCCCGCGCGACCGCCGGACTCCTCGGTGCAAGGAATCATCGTCGTGCTCACGCCCTTGTCGAGCACGGACGCGCGCCGAAAATTACCTGCACCATCGAGCACGATCTCCACATGGGCCTGCTGTGTCGTGTGGCTGATAGGCATCAATCGTTGCGAGCCCTCGGGTTCGTGCCCCTTGCAAGCCTCGTAGGTCTCATACAGCTTCTGGATCCAGCTCATGGTGCGACTCCAAGCGTGATCGCTTGTGCCTCGACGTCAAGCTGGCTTTCGCCGAGGCCGAAGCGCTTGACGGCCATCGAGCGAATGAACTTGCGGTTTACACAGCTTTCCGGGGGTGCGAATCGGATCACACCATTGACCATCGTTGGCCGCCAGAACCGCGCGTGCAAGTCACCGCCACCTTGTTCGTCTGGGTAGTCGAAGCCGTGGAACATGAGACCGAAGCCGAGTTCACCCGCACTGTCGAGTTCGCCAGGATCAGAGCCGAACGGGCAGGGTTCGACGTAGCCCTGGCAATCACGCGTACCGAGGAAGATGTCTTGCCGCCCACCACGCTCCAGCATGCGGCGCGCAACGGCAATGTGTTTGCCTTCGACGCGATCGGCCTTCAGCTCGGGGCGCTGTTCGTTCCATTCGAAATGCGCACGCACCTGGTACTCCACGTCGGCCAGAAAGGTGTAGATCGCCAGGCTGTTGCCGCCGCTGAACTCCATCGGCTTCGTGCCCTTGGTCTGCGTTCGGATGCGCTTCATCACGCGCACCTCGTCGATCACCCAGATCAAGGTCGGCTTCCAATAGATCGACTTCGCAACACCCTTCAGTGCCTCGTAGGTCGGTACGTGATACGAGCACTTCTCGCCGCCCACCTTAGTGATCGGATCGGTGAAGAGGGCGTATCGGCCCCACAGCTTGAACTCGATGCTGTTCCGCAGCGCTTCAGGCATTCAGGTTCTCCATCAAAGCGACCGGAACGGTGCTCAAGCCGAACCGTGGGTCGTAGAAACGATTGTCGAGGCAGAGGATGCGCAGGTCGCTGCCGGGCTTCACCTGATAGACAGCCTGAGCATCCTGCAAAGCCCGCAGCACATTCGGAAAAACGTTCACCGTGTACTGCTGCGCGGCGCGCAGCAGCTTGATCTCCTTCTCGACTGCGAACGCGGCATGCAGGTCCGCGATGAGCTTTCGGCCCGCTTCGCCGTGCGGAACGATCACACCTTGGGTCGGCGCGTCGATGGCTTTGAAGGCTTTGGCCGCAGTCATGAAGGCTTGCTGAAAAAAGAACGCTGGTGATGCACCCTTGCGGCTCTTGTACTCATCGACTGCATAGCGGTTGCAAGACAGGAGGTTGAGCAATGTGTCGTTGTGGCCGACCTCCTTTGGCGACAACGCATAGCCCATGTCCTGCTGACGCTCGAAAAAGTAGTAGCGGTAGTAGCTGTCCAGGGCTTCGGGCCCGACCAGGCTATTTCGGTAGAGCGCCGGGTTCTGCCGATACTCGTCGAGAACGCGCATTGCCTTGTCGCGCCCAATCCGAATGTCCACCAGCTTGTCGAGGCTTTCTTCCTGTGGATTGATGATGTGCACGGTGCCCGGCTCGGGCATTCCATTGCGGTTGCAGCGGCCTGCGGCCTGCGCGATGGAATCGAGTCCTGCCAGGAAGCGAATGACGACGCGAAAATCCACATCGACACCAGCTTCGATCAATTGCGTGCTGACGCACAAGATGGGCGCGCCTGAAGCGAGACGGGTGCGCACTTTGGCGAGTTCGTGCTTTCGGTGCGCCGGGCACATGTCGGTGCTCAGATGAAAGATGGCTGCGTCGTCCAGCGAGGGTCGGGCGAGTTCGAAGATGCGCCGCGCCGCTGCCTTGGTGTTGACGATGACGAGGCAGCTCTCGGCGCGGGCCACTTCCGCGAGGGCGAGTGCCGCAATCTCTTCGTAAGTCCAGCCGCCAGGTTTGCGCTCGTCACGCACTTCGACGCGCTTCAGTTTGTCGAACAGATCTTGTTTGTTCGTCATCAACTCGTGCCGCGGAGCCAGCCGTGCTGCACCACGTTCTGGCGAAACTCGATCCAGAAGCGGCTGGGTGGCAGTGCACAAGACGACTGTGCTGTTGCAATGTTCGGCCAGGAAGTTGACGGCATTGTTGAACATGTGCACGCACTTGATCGGCAGCGTTTGCACCTCGTCGAAGATGAGCACTGCGTTGGCCAGCTGGTGCATGCGGCGCGCGCCGCGCGTGCCTGAGCCGAAGAGCGCCTCAAGGAACTGAACCATCGTTGTGTAGACCACCGGCGCATCCCAGTTCTCGCACAGGATTTTTTCGCGCCAAGTTTGCCGCTCGGGCGTCACGCTACCGTGATGTTCAAGTACGACCATGCCTTGGTCTTGAGGTGCGCTGGCGGGTTCCAGGATGTCTCGGACCACCTGTGCGTTCTGATCGATGATCGACGTGAACGGGATGACATAGATGATTCGGTCCAGCCGGCGCTCATGTGCGTGATGCAACGCAAAGCGCAAGCTCGCCAAGGTTTTGCCGCCGCCTGTAGGAACCGTGAGCGTGTAGATGCCATTCGGCCGCGAAGCAGCGCGCCGACATTGATCGGAGATGTCACGGCGCAACCCGTCGATGGGACGTGTTGGAGCCAAGGCCGCAAGGTGGGATTCGAGTCGCTCCGTCAACACTTCCCATGCGGTGTATTCGCCAGCGGGCCGGAACCGTTCGGTGTGCGGACTTTCGAAGTTCGCCGTGTCGACGCGATCGGCGTCGATCAGGCAGCTGAACAGGAACCGGACGAGCAGGCCGAATTGCTGAAGCGTGACTTGCAACCCGACGCCGCCAACGGCTTTGTTGCGATGCGCAATGCGCTCGATCGAACCGAACAGTGCGCTGACGAGGCTCGGATCGCACAACAGTTCGGCACAGCGTTCGAGGATCGTTGAATCGGCGGATTTGACCGCTTCGTCGAGGTGCGTCTTCTCGCGCGCCTTGTTCATGCGCTTGGAGAAAGTGTCTTCGCCGAAGGCGGTTGCATCGGCGGCAATGCAGTCGATCAAACCGGAGTGGTGCGATGCGACGCAGAGCGCCAGCACCTGGGCCAGGATCGACGATTGTTGGCCCTTGTCACCGAGCGCTTGCCATGCCATCTGCGCGCCGGCGCTCGAGTGGTCAACCTTCCCCTTCAGGCTGACGGCGTCGACCCAGTCCTCGTCCTCGTCCTGGTTCAACGCACCGATGGCGGACTTCAAATAGGACTGGAAGGCGTTGCTGTACTTGCCCAAGTCGTGCAGCAGACCGAGCAACTCGCCGATCGAGGCCAACTCAAGGCCTTCTGCAAACGATCTCGAAAGTTTGGCGACACCGGTCAGGTGAAGCTCAAGAGATTGCCAATCGCCGTCCGACACCCGATGGTGGGCGGCAAAGGCAGGTGCGGGCTTCATGGCAGGGTGTTTGGTTTGCACGGCGGCTCGACCGTGTGTATCGGCTGGAACCTCTGCCACATCGACTACTCCTTCGGGTGGATCATAAGGCGCAAGATAGCGCCCCGGTAGCTCACCAGATGAGCTATGAGGGAAAGCTCGTGGTGCGTCACTCGGGCTCAGCGCTTCGCCCAGGCGGCGGCGTCGAAGCCGACAGTGATGCGCGCGTCATGCCATTCGACCACCGGCCGCTTGATCACGCTCGGCTGGTCGAGCATCAACTTGCGCGCACTCGTTGAATCGACGACGGCCTCACGCACGTCGTCGTCGAGTTTGCGCCATGTCGTGCCCTTGCGGTTGAGCAGCGCCTCCCAACCAACGCTGGCGAGCCAGGCATCGAGCCGCAGCGGCGGCACGCCGGCCTTCTTAAAATCGACGAACTGCGCGTCGATGGCGTTCGCCTGCAGCCAGGCGCGCGCGTTCTTCACCGTGTCGCAATTGGGAATGCCATAAAGCGTGATCGTCATGCGGCGTGCTCAGTCGCGCGCATCGTTCGGCCCGTCGCAGGCCGGGTCGGTGCCGATACCGGCTTCGGTGACGGGCCCGGCGTCGCTCACCGAGACCTGGAACCAGACGCAGTCGCCACCGAAATAACGGTAGTTCCAGACCTGGATCTTCTGCCGCTGCACCGAAAACACATGCGCTGGCCGGCCCAGCCGCATCTGAACTTCGGCGCCCGGCATGCCGGGAACGATGCGCGCGAAGTTGGCTTCGGTCAGCACCTGTTCTTTCGACACCAGTCTGCCCTGGGCGTCGAAGTCCATCATCCAGGTCTGCTT
>JAYVTD010000298.1:0-2996 GCA_043774765.1 Rhizobacter sp.
CGGGCAGGGGGATTTTTCAGCTTCAGGGTGACCATGTCGTGTCTCGCGTGTTGCCCCGATTGGAGCATGCGCGCCGGGCTCAGGCGCCGAGGCCGAACAAGGCGCGCAGTGCCTCCTTGTACTGCGGCTGGCCGACGCCGTTGGTGCTGTAGTGCGTGCCACCCCGCACCAGCTCGAAACGTTTGGGCGCCACGACGCGTTCGAACAGCGCGCGGCCGAGTTCGGGGCGGATCAAGGTGTCGGCTTCGCCGTGCACCACCAGCACCGGCAGCGTCAGGCGGGCAATCTTGCGCACGGAATCGAAGCGCTGCGTGATCAGCTTTGTCACCGGCAGCCAGCCCCACTTCATGGTCTCGAACACGTCAGGGATCGACGTGAATGTGCCTTCGACGATCAGGCCCTTCGCGTTTTCCACGTCGCTGGCCAGCTGCACCGCGATGGCGCCGCCCAGCGAGTGGCCGAAGATGTAGCGCGGCTGCCGGCCGTGGTGCTGCCCGAGCCAGGCCCAGGCCGCGAGCGCGTCTTCGGCAACGCTGGTTTCGGACGGCAGGCCTTCGCTGCTGCGGCCGAAACCGCGGTAGTCGATTGCGAGGACCGAAAAGCCCAGCTCCTGCATCTGGCGAATCCGGAACGCGCTGCTCGACACGTTGCGCCGCGCCCCGTGCAGGTACAGCAGCACGGGCGCGCGTGGGTCGGCGTTGGCGAACCAGAGTGCATGCAGTTTCGCCCGGCTGTCGTCGCTGGGCGTGGTGTACTCGATCCACACGTCGTCCATGCCTTCGGTGTTGCCGGTGCGTTGCGAGGCGCCCGCGGTCTGGGGCTGGAAGATCCACTTGCGCTGCTGTTCGTCGAAGCTGGCGCAGCCGGCTGTCAAGGCGCCGGCAAGCAGCAGGCCGAGGGCGAGCCAGAGGGCGCGGGTCAGGGTCTTGGGCATCGGCAACAGAGCGCTGTGGAGGGTGACAAGTTCAACGGCCGCGCCAGAACAAGGCGTCGAGTTCTTTCAGCGTGATCTGGCGCCAGGTCGGCCGGCCGTGGTTGCACTGGTCGGCGCGGTCGGTGGCTTCCATGTCGCGCAGCAGCGCGTTCATCTCTTCGAGTGTGAGCTGGCGGTTGGCGCGCACCGCGCCATGGCAGGCCATGGTCGAGAGGATCTTGTGCTGGGCGCGCTGGATCACCGTGCTGGCCTCGAACTGTGCCAGTTCGGCCAATACGCTGCGCGCGAGTTCGACCACGTCGCCACCGGCCAGCGCCGCCGGCCGCGAGCGCACGGCCAGCACGCTGACTGACAACGGCGCCACATCGAGGCCGAGCGCGAGCAGGTTCTCGGCCTGCGCTTCGGCGGTCGCGATCTCTTGCGCGGTGGCGGCGAAGGTGGCGGGAATCAGCAGCGGCTGACTTTCGATCGCGGCCGAACCGAGGCTCGCCTTCAGGCGCTCGTAGACGATTCGCTCGTGGGCAGCGTGCATGTCGACGATCACCAGGCCCTGGTCGTTCTCGGCCAGCACGAACACGCCGGCGATCTGCGCAACGGCGCGGCCGAGCGGCCAGCCGGGCGCGTTGGCGTCGAACGGCGCTGCATGCAACGGCGCGGCCGGTGCCGCCGCCCACGCGCCGGGCCGCTCCTGCACGCCGAGCGGTGAGGCGAGCGGCTGGCCATAGAGTAACGCCGTCTGCTGCAGGCCCAGCGGCGCCGGGCGCGCTGCGTCGAAGCGGCCGCCGGAGGCGCCGTGCCAGAGCGGCGCAGCGGCTTGAACAAGGCCCGCGCCGACACCTGCCTGCGGCACCGCGAGTGTGGCTGCTACCGCCCGCCGCACCGCCTGGTGCACCTCGCGCGAATCGCGGAAACGCACTTCGATCTTGGTCGGGTGCACGTTCACGTCGACCCGGTCGGGCGCGATCTCGATGAACAGCACGTAGGCCGGCTGGCGCCCGCCGTGCAGCACGTCTTCGTAGGCCGAGCGTGCGCCGTGCGCGATCAGCTTGTCGCGCACATGCCGGCCGTTGACGAACACGTACTGCTGGTCGGCGCGGGTGCGGGCCGCTTCGGGCGTACCGGCGCGGCCGGTCACGCGCAACACGCCGAGATCGAGCGCCAGTTCGTGGCTCTGCGCCATGAACTCGGTGCCGAGCACGTCGCTGATGCGCTGCACGGCGCTGGCCTTGCGCCATTGCTGCAGCAGCTTGCCTTCGTGCCACACGGCGAAGCCCACGTCGGGCCGCGTCAGCGCGTGGCGCCGCACCGCTTCGATGCAGTGCGCGAGCTCGGTGTTCTCGGTCTTCAGGAACTTGCGTCGCGCCGGCGTGCTGAAGAACAGTTCGCGCACCTCGACGCTGGTGCCCACGCCGCGCGCCGCGGGAACCAGTTCACCCGAGCGTGCGTCGAGCCGTTGCGCGTGGGCCGCATCCAGCGTGCGGCTGGCGAGCGTGACTTCTGCGATCGCGCTGATCGCGGCCAGCGCCTCACCGCGGAACCCCATCGTCGCCACGCCTTCGAGCTCGGACAGCGAGTTGATCTTGCTGGTGGCGTGGCGGCGCAGCGCCAGTGCCAGCTCGGCGGCGGGAATGCCGTGGCCGTCGTCTTCGACCACGATCGAACGAATGCCACCGCCGACCAGCTTGACGGCGATCTCGGTGGCGCCGGCATCGAGCGCGTTGTCGACCAGTTCACGAACCACCGAGGCCGGACGCTCGACGACTTCGCCGGCGGCGATCTGGCTGATCAGCTCGTCGGGCAGCTCACGGATCGGGCGGCGCGGGGGCGCTTGAAACAAGGCGTTCATCGACGCATTGTAGAAAGTGCTTCAAAGGGCGTTGTGATGTCACGCGAGTGGCCTTTCTGAGCGGCGCACGGTGGCGCCAGCCGGCCCGGATCGGTTAGTTTCAACGCCCGGCCATCCTGTGCGCTCCGAATGACCACGACCCCCGCTTCCCACGACACCGCCGAGGCCGAGAGCCCGGCCTTCCTGCACGCCGTGGCCGAGCTGGCACAGCGGCGC
>JAYVTD010000299.1:0-11562 GCA_043774765.1 Rhizobacter sp.
GCGTGCCTTGGGCGGTGCGTGGCAGGCGGTCAACGTGGCGCCGGGCGACTACGCGCAGGCTTTCGGTTCGGCGTTGCGCGGTCTGCGCGACAGCGGCCACACGCACATGGTGTTCGGCGACATCGATCTCGCCGCGCACCGAAACTGGCTCGAACCCGAGTGCGAACGCGCCGGGCTGGTCGCCGTGTTCCCGCTCTGGGGGCAGTCTCGCGCGGCGCTCGCGCAAGAGATCGTCGCGCGCGGCATTCGTGCGCGCACGGTGTGCGTCGACACACGCTGGCTCGACGCGAGCTTCTGTGGTGTCGACTACGACGCTGCCTTTCTCGCACGCCTGCCCGCAGGCGTGTGCCCGTGTGGCGAAGAAGGCGAGTTCCACAGCTTCGTGTTCGGCGGCGCCGGTTTTGCGCACGACCTGCGGCTGCAGAACGCCGGGCAGCGCCGTGTGCGCTCGGTGCCACCCTGGGCACCGACGGAGTTGGTCTTTCAGTCGCTGGTGCTCGGATGAGCCTCATGCTGGCGCTGCTTCTGGCCTGGGCGCTCGACCTGTGCTTCGGCGAGCCGCGCAGCGCGTGGCACCCTGTTGCCTGGTTGGGCTCGGTGCTGACGCCGCTCGGGCGTTTTCTTTCGCGTGGCGCGGCGTTGTGGGCCTTCATCGGCGGTGCGCTGGTGTGGCTGGTGTTCGCGAGCGCCATCGCATGGGCGGCGTGGGCCGTGCAGACGCAGCTGCTCGGCCTGTCGCCCTGGTTCGCTGCGCCGCTGCTGGCGCTGCTGCTGAAGCCGACGTTCTCGTGGCGCATGCTGCGCGATGAAGTGACTGCCGTCGACGCTGCGCTCGCCCACAGCCTGGAGGCCGGCCGCGCGCGGCTTTCGCGCATTGTCAGCCGGGATGTGAATGCGCTCGATGCCGACATGGTTCGCGAGACCGCGATCGAAAGCCTGGCGGAGAACCTCAACGACTCTCTCGTCGCGCCGCTGTTCTGGTATGCCGTGGCCGGCTTGCCGGGCGCGGCGGTGTACCGCTTCGCGAACACGCTCGATGCGATGTGGGGCTACCGCGGCCGCTGGGAATGGGCCGGCAAATGGAGTGCGGTGGCCGACGATGTTCTGTCGTGGCTGCCGGCGCGCCTGACGGCGCTGTTGTTGCGCCCTTCGCTGCGGTTGCAGGATTGGCTTCGCCTGCGAACCGAGGCACGCCATACGCCTTCGCCGAACGGTGGCTGGCCGATGGCTGCGATGGCGCTGCGCCTCGGTGTTCGTCTGCGCAAACCCGGTGTTTATGCGCTCAACGCGAATGCGCCGTCGCCCACTGCCGGCCAGGTTGCGCAGGCCCTGCGTTTCGCCACTCACGCGGCCTGGGCCGGGTCCGTGCTCGCTGTGCTGGGCACAGCGGCCAGGGTGGGCTGGCCATGACGGCGCGCGCGGTGATGGTGCTCGGCACGACCAGCGGCGCTGGCAAGAGCTGGCTCGCGACCGCGTTGTGCCGCTGGTACGTGCGCCAGGGCTTGAGAGTCGCGCCTTTCAAGGCGCAGAACATGAGCAGCAACGCGCGGGTCGTGCCGGCCGAGGGCGGGCTTCTGGGCGAGATCGGCAGTGCGCAGTACTTCCAGGCGCTGGCCGCGCGCGTTGCGCCCGAGGTGCGCATGAACCCGGTCTTGCTCAAACCCGAGAACGACACCACCAGCCAGGTGGTGGTGATGGGCCGGGTGCGCGCCGGTCTGGGCGCGGTGCCGTGGCGCGAACGCAGCGAGCGCCTGTGGCCGTTCGCACGCGACGCACTCGACGCGTTGATGAAAGAAAGCGACGTGGTCGTGATCGAAGGGGCGGGCTCGCCGGCCGCGATCAACCTGCACACGAGCCACTACGTCAACATGCGCACGGCCCTGCACGCCCGCGCAGCGTGCCTGCTCGTGACCGACATCGACCGTGGTGGTGCGTTCGCGCATCTCTACGGCACGCACCAGCTGCTGCCCGCGGAAGAACGCGCGTTGATCCGGGGTTATGTGCTGAACCGCTTTCGCGGCGATGCATCGCTGCTCGCCCCCGGCCCGCAGCAACTGCAACAGCTCACCGGCGTGTCCACGCTCGCAGTCTTGCCGATGTGGCGCGGCCACGGTCTGCCCGAAGAAGACGGGGTGTTCGACGATCGGGCAACCGGCGCGCGCGGTGGTATCGAGGTCGCGGTGATCGCGTTCCCGCAGATCAGCAACCTCGACGAGTTCAAGCCGCTGCGCCAATGCCCAGGGGTTCGCCTGAACTGGGCACGCAGCGTGGCCGACGCGGAGGGCGCCGACTGGATCGTGCTGCCCGGCTCCAAGCACACCGGCGCCGACCTCGCGTGGCTGCGCGCCCTGGGTTTGTTCGGCGCAATTCGAGACCATGCCGCACGGGGAGGGCGGGTGCTCGGCATCTGCGGCGGCCTGCAGATGCTGGGCCGCAAGCTGCTCGACCGGCATCGCCTCGAGGGCCATGCAGGCGGCGAAAGCGACGGGCTGTCGCTGCTGCTGATCGACACGCAATTCGAGCCCGAGAAGACGCTGCGTTGCACGCGTGCGCATTTCGATGCGCCAGACGGCGATTGGTCTTCGCTCGCCGGCCTGGCCTTCGACGGCTACGAGATCCGCTGCGGCCACACCGAAGCCGAAGCGGGTGTGGCGACCGTCTTGCACAACGACGAAGGCACGCCCATCGGCTGGCAGCGTGGCCCGGTGCTGGGTTTGTACGCCCACGGCCTGTTCGAATCGGCGGACGCGATGCGCGCGCTGTTCGGCGCAGAGGTGCGGCCGCTCGACGCCGTGTTCGACGGTCTCGCCGATTTCATCCACGCATGCTTCGAGCCCGGCTCGTTGATGCGTCTCACCGAGAGTGCTGCATGAACGACCTGATTCCGCACATCGTGCCCGTCACCGATACCGCGCTCGCGCAACGCCTGCAACACCGGCTGGACCACAAGACCAAACCGCAGGGCGCGCTCGGTCGGCTCGAAGCGCTGGCGCTGCAGATCGGCCTGGTGCAGCAGACCGAACACCCGGCGCTGCACGCACCGCAGGTGCTGGTGTTTGCGGCCGACCACGGCCTCGCGGCTCAAGGTGTGTCGGCCTACCCGAGCGACGTGACCTGGCAGATGGTCGAGAACTTTCTTTCGGGCGGTGCTGCGGTCAGCGTCCTGGCGCGCCAGCACGGCTTGGCCCTCACGGTGATCGATGCCGGCGTGCGCCACGAGTTCACGCTGCGCTCCGGCCTGCTCGATCGCAAGATCGGCCCTGGCACCGCCGATGCCTTGCATGGTGATGCCATGACGCAGGCGCAGTGCGCCGCGGCGATTCGCGGCGGTCGGGAGGTCGTTCATGCCTTGCCCGGCAACGTGGTGCTGCTCGGCGAAATGGGCATCGGCAACACCTCAAGCGCGGCGATGCTGCTGGCGCGCCTGGTGGGAGCCGACATCAGCGCGTGTGTCGGCCGCGGGACTGGCCTGGACGACGCCGGCCTCGCGCGCAAGTGCATCGTGCTGCGTGCCGTGTTGCAGCGCCACCAGAGCGCCCAGGCGCCGCTCGAGGTGCTGGCCGCCTTCGGTGGCTTCGAGATCGCGATGATGGCCGGCGCGGCGCTGCAGGCCGCCAGCGAGCGCCGGCTCGTGGTCGTCGACGGCTTCATCGCCGGTGCTGCGATTCTGGTGGCTTTGAAGCTCGCCCCCGAGCTACTCGGTTATTGCGTGTTCGCGCACCGCTCGAACGAGGCTGGGCACCGCCTGATGCTCGAACACCTCGGCGTGCAGGCCTTGCTCGACCTCGGGCTGCGCCTGGGCGAAGCCTCGGGTGCGGTGCTGGCCTGGCCGCTGATCGCGAGCGCGGTGCAGGTGCTGAACCAGATGGCCAGTTTCGAGTCGGCCGGCGTGTCGAAGCGCGAGGCACCGTGATCCACGAACTGCGCCTCTTTTTCATCGCGCTGCAGTTCCTGACGCGCTTGCCGGTGCCACGCTGGGTCGGCTTCGAACCCGAGTGGCTGAACCAGAGCGCGCGCCACTTCCCGGCGGTCGGGTTGCTGGTGGGCGCGGTCGCGGCGTTCGTGCTGGTGCTGGGCGAAGTGTTGTTCCCGCCGGCGGTGGCAGTCGGCGTGTCGATGGCGTCCACGCTGCTCTTGACCGGCGCGTTCCATGAAGACGGCTGGGCCGACACTTGCGATGCGTTGGGCGGCGGCGCGAGCGTCGGCCGAGAGCGGGCGCTGGTGATCATGAAGGATTCGCGCATCGGCACTTACGGTGCGGTCGGGCTGGTCTTGATGCTCGGCCTGAAGGCCGCCACGCTGACGGCCTTGCCGCTGCTGCTGGCGGTGCCGGCATTGCTGTTCGCCCACATCGCGAGCCGCACGGCGGCGGTCGCGCTGATCCGCGGGTTGCCGTATGCGGGCGATATCGAACATGCCAAGGCCAAACCGCTGGCGCAGCGCATCTCCGGCGCCGGGCTGGCGGTGGCGCTGTTCTGGTTGATCCTGTTGTGCGCGGCGCTGGTCTGGGCGGCGCAGCGCTGGGACGAACCGGCGGTGCTGCCGGCTGTCGTGCTCGGGCTGTTGGTGGTTGCCGGCGCGGCTGCTTGGTGCGCGCACTGGTTTCGGCGGCGGCTCGGTGGCTACACCGGCGACACACTCGGCGCCACGCAGCAACTCACCGAGTTGCTGGCCTTGCTGGTGTGGCTGGGCGTGGCGGGCGCCTGATGGTCGCCACGCCCGCGCTGGCGGTGTGGCGCCATCCCAAGCCATGCAACGTGCAGGGCCGTTGCATCGGCCACACTGACGTGCCGGTGGATCGCCGCAAGGCCAAGCGTCTGGCGCACCGGATTCGCTGCTGGGCTCGCCAGCAGGGCGCGGCGCGTGTCGTGCTGACCTCGAGCCTGCAGCGCGCGGCGAGCGTGGGCCGGTTTCTCTCTGGCTGGGGCTGGCAACACCACATCGACGCGCGCCTGAACGAAATGGACTTCGGCGAGTGGGATGGGATGCGGTGGGATTCGATCGGGGCCGAAGCGGTGGACGCCTGGTGCCAAGCCTTCGCCGAACATGCCCCCGGGGGCGGCGAGTCGGTCTCGGAACTGTTGTCGCGCTGCGGCTCGTTGCTGGCCGAACTGCATGCCGCTGCATCGCCACCCTGCGTGGTGGGCCATGCCGGCTGGATCAGCGCGGCGCAGTGGCTGCAAGCGGGAAATTCGCGCCCGCCGGGTGCGGCCGATTGGCCCGGCGCCATCAGGTATTCGAGTCAGGTGCTGCTTGCTCGTCCGGATCCTTGACCTCAATCAGGTCGAGCGGCATCGGCATCGTCGTCAGCCGGTTCGGCGTGCTGGTTTCCCAGAGCGCAGCGGGCGTGGTGTCGACGGTGGCGCTGACCACGTGCATCAGCGTCAGGCTGGCCCGTGCGGCGATCTTGCGCAGCGACTGCAACTGGCGCTGCGACCACTCGACCGGCGCGCCGAGCTGCTCGCAGCTGAAGGTTCCGAACAGTTCGCCGTTGACCGCGAAACACATGTCCATCAACGAGGCCACGTTCGAGGGCAGCAGGTAGCCCGCCATGAAGACGGCCGTGATCGGGTTGGCCTGCGCTTCGTGCACCGAGACGAAGCCGTCGCGCAACAGGTGTTCAAAGTAGGGGCCGCTGCCGGCGCCTTGCATGTCGAAGGCGGTGACCATGCGGTCCTGCACCGCGTCGAACATCGCCACACTGCGCAGCGCACGGCCTTCCGAGTTGTCGACGAACACCCGCACGCCGGCGCGCGAGCAGCCGATCTGGGTGGCGACGAAGCGCGTGAACTGTTCGAGGAACTGGGCGCCGTCGATTTCGCCGCGCTCCAGGCGCCCGGAAATCACTTGCAGGTCTTCTTGCTCACCCATGCTGAATTATGAAACGGCAGCTTGTCGGCGAACAGCGTTTGTGTGCCATCAAGACACGGCGGGTGCGGTACCGCGCTGTGCCAGAAACCCCGGGCCGGCGTCGCAAAAGCGCAGCACGCTGCACTGTTCGCACAGCGGCCGGCGCGCCTGGCAGACGTAGCGGCCGTGCAGGATCAGCCAGTGGTGGGCGTCGACGAGAAATTCGGCCGGGATGCGCTCGAGCAGCTTCTTCTCGACGGCAAGCTCGTTCGCGCCCGGCGCGAGGCCGGTGCGGTTGCCCAGCCGGAAGAGGTGCGTGTCGACCGCCATTGTCGGCTCGCCGAAGGCGACATTGAGCACCACGTTGGCGGTCTTGCGGCCGACACCGGGCAAGGCTTCGAGCGCTTCGCGCGTGCGCGGTACCCGCGAGCCGTGTTGTTCGACGAGGATGCGGCTGGTTTCGAGCAGGTTCTTCGCCTTGTTGCGGAACAGGCCGATGGTGCGGATGTGTTCGGTGAGTGCGCTGAGCCCGAGCGCGACGATCTTGGCCGGTGTGTTCGCCACGAGGAAGAGGCGGCGTGTCGCCTTGTTCACGCCGACGTCGGTGGCCTGCGCCGACAGCAGCACCGCGGCCAGCAGCTCGAACACGCTGGTGTATTCGAGCTCGGTCTGCGGGTTCGGGTTGGCGGCGCGCAGGGTGTTGAAAAAAGCAGCGACGTTGGCGTCGTTCATGGCGCGCTATTCTCGTTTGGCGAGAGTTGGTTGAGTCGTCGTTCCGACTCATTTCTTTCACGCTCGACCCTGAACTGGTGAAACGCATAACGCTCGCGTGCTGCCACAGCCAGCGGTTCGCTCCACGCGGCCCAGCCGGTGCGCTCGCCGGTTTGTGGCACGAGCGAGATGCAGTCGACCGGGCAGGCCGGCAAACACAATTCGCAGCCGGTGCATTGCGCATCGATCACGGTGTGCATCTGCTTGGGCGCGCCGACAATGCAATCGACCGGGCAGGCCTTGATGCACAGCGTGCAGCCGATGCACCAGGCTTCGTCGATCACGGCAAGCTGACGCGGCGCTTCGACGCCGTTGGCCGGGTTCAGCGGCAGCACCGGCAGGCCGGTGATCAGCGCCAGCCGCCCGATGCCTTCTGCGCCACCCGGCGGGCACTGGTTGATCGTGGCCTCACCGGCAGCGATGGCTTGGGCGTAGGCGCGGCAGTCGGGGTAGCCGCAGCGTGTGCACTGCGTCTGCGGCAGCGCTGCGTCGAGCGCCGCCGCGAGCGCGGCGCGGTCGCTCGCGGTCATGGCTCTAGCGGGCGCGGCGTGCGGCCTTCTTCGCGGCGGCGGGCGTCTTCTTCGGCGCAGCGATGGCCTTGGCCACCGGCTTCTTCGGCGCCGCACCGGCCTGGTAGCTCGCGATGAACTCGCTCACCACCGGGTAGATTTTCTCGCGCCAGCGCCGCCCGGAGAAGATGCCGTAGTGGCCGGCGCCGATGGCGTCGTAGTGGAACTGGCGCTCCTTCGGAATGCCGGTGCACAGTCCGTGCGCAGCGCGGGTCTGGCCGGCGCCGGAAATATCGTCGAGCTCGCCTTCGATGGTCAGCAGCGCAGTGCCCTGGATGTCTTGCGGGCGCACCAACTGGCCTTTGACCTTCCAGGTGCCGTTGACGAGCGCAAAGTCTTGAAACACGGTCTTGATGGTGTCGAGGTAGTACTCGGCCGGCATGTCGAGCACGGCGTTGTACTCGTCGTAGAAATCGCGATGGAAGTCGACGCTGCTGTCGTCGCCGCGCACCAGGTCGAGGAAGTAGTCGTAGTGCGAGGTCATGTGGCGGTCGGGGTTCATCGCCACGAAGCCGGTGTGCTGCAGGAAGCCGGGGTAGACCGCGCGCCCGCTGCCCGGGAAGTTGGTCGGCACACGGTAGATCACGTTGCTCTCGAACCAGGAGTAGGGTTTGTTGGTGGCCAGGTTGTTGACGGCGGTGGGGCTCAGGCGCGCGTCGATCGGGCCGCCCATCATCGTCATCGTGCGCGGCGTGGTTTCGCCGTTGCTCGCCATCAAAGAGATCGCGGCGAGCACCGGCACCGTCGGCTGGCACACCGAGATCACGTTCACTTCGGGGCCGATGTGGCGGATGAACTCCTGCACGTAGGCGATGTAGTCGTCCAGATGGAACGCTCCGGCGGCGAGCGGCACCATTCGGGCGTCGGTCCAGTCGGTGATGAAGACCTTGTGGTCGCGCAAAAGCTCGCGCACGGTTTCGCGCAGCAGCGTGGAGTGGTGGCCCGACAAAGGTGCAACAACCAGAACGGTCGGCTGGTCCTTCATGCGCGTGAGCATCGGCAGGTCGTCGGTGAAGCGCTTGAAGCGCAGCAGGCGGCAGAAGGGCTTTTCGATCGCCACCTGCTGCTGCACGGCCACGTCGATGCCGTTGACCTTGACCAAGTTGATACCGAACTCGGGCTTTTCGTACTCTTTGGAGAGCCGGTGCATCAAGTCCAGCCCGGCCGAGACACGCTGCGCGCCGGGCGTGTGGGCGAACGGCGAGAGCGGGTGGTTGTACAGCTTGGAGGTGGCGCTGGCGAATTCCGCGAACGGGCTCAACAACGCACGTTGCGATTCATAGAGCTGGTACAGCATCACGAGTCCCGGTGAGTGAATCGGCGCCGGCGAAGCCGTGCGGACCTTTTGTGCAATGCAGCATTCTAGTCGCTGTGCACGATCTTGAACGCTCGCCCCCACGCGCACAAACCCGCATCAGTGCGCGGTTTGTGCCAGTCTGGTGCTGTGTGTCACGCGGGCGCCGCCGCTCAGCTGAGATGGAGTGCAGCCGCGGGTTCAAACCCACACGGGCGTCAGGCCGAAACCTGGACGATCGCCGCGACCGTGGCGTCGATGTTCTTGCTGTTGAGCGCGGCCACGCAGATGCGGCCGGAATCGACGCCGTAGATGCCGAACTCGCTGCGCAGGCGCTGCATCTGCTCTTTGCCGAGGCCGGAGTAGCTGAACATGCCTTTCTGGCGGGTGATGAAGCTCATGTCCTGCTTCACGCCGGCCGCCAGCAGCTTGTCCTGCAGCGCGACGCGCATCTGCTTGATGCGCACACGCATGCCGGCCAGTTCTTCTTCCCACAGTGCCCGCAGCGACGGGGTGGTCAGCACCAGTGCCACCACCTGCGCACCGTGAGTCGGCGGGTTGGAGTAGTTGGTGCGGATCACGCGCTTGAGCTGGCTCAGCACGCGCTCGGCTTCTTCTTTCGAGTGGCACACCACGCTGAGCGCGCCGACCCGTTCGCCATAGAGCGAGAAACTCTTCGAGAAGCTGGTGGCGACGAAGAAGTCGAGCCCGGCGGCCATGAACAGGCCGACGACGGCACCGTCTTCAGCGATGCCTTCACCGAAACCCTGGTACGCCATGTCGAGGAAGGGCACGAGGCCGCGTGCGGTCACCGTCTCGATGACCTGCGCCCACTGCTCGAGCGTGATGTCGTAACCGGTCGGGTTGTGGCAGCAGGCATGCAGCACGACGACGCTGCCCGGCGCCGCGCCGCTCAACGCGGCCAGCATCGCGTCGAAGTCGACACCGCGGCGGGCGGCGTCGTAGTACGCGTAAGACTCGACCGGGAACCCGGCGCTCTCGAACAGCGCGCGGTGGTTTTCCCAGCTCGGGTCGCTGATCAGCACCTTGGCCGACGGGCTCAAACGCTTGAGCAGATCCGCGCCGATCTTCAGCCCGCCGGTGCCACCGAGCGCCTGCACGGTCGCAATGCGGCCGGCCTTCACGGCCTCGCTCTCAGCGCCGAATACCAGGCCCTGCACGGCCTTGTCATAGGCGGCGATGCCGTCGATCGGCAGGTAGCCCCTTGGCTTCGGCGTTTCCATCATCATCTTCTCGGCTTCGTGCACGCATTTCAGCAGCGGCAGCTTGCCGGTCTCGTCGAAGTAGACGCCGACGCCGAGGTTGACTTTGGCCGGATTCGGGTCGGCGTTGAACTGCTCGTTCAATCCGAGGATCGGGTCGCGGGGGGCCATTTCAACGGCGGAAAACAGCGAACGAGCGGGCGAAGACATCGTCAGTCCTTGTCAGTAGATGGGCGAGGGCGTTTGCGTTAACGTGCGCGGTTGCGCGATGCGCTGGTACTCAGGCGCTGGTGCCCAGAGATAACCCGGAGATTTTATCTGCCATGGCCGAGCTGTCCGAATTGATCGAACCCGCCGCCGCTGCAGCCGCCCCGGAAGGCACGTTCGTCAGCTACCCGAATTCCCCGTTCCAGCTGTTCCAGCCCTACCCGCCGGCGGGCGACCAGCCGGCCGCGATCGCGCAGCTGGTGGACGGGCTGAAGGACGGCCTGAGCTTCCAGACGCTGCTCGGTGTGACCGGCTCGGGCAAGACCTTCACGATGGCCAACGTGATCGCGCAGATGGGCCGCCCGGCCATCGTGTTCGCACCCAACAAGACGCTCGCCGCGCAGCTCTACAGCGAGTTTCGCGAGTTCTTCCCGAAGAACGCGGTCGAGTACTTCGTCAGCTACTACGACTACTACCAGCCCGAAGCCTACGTGCCGCAGCGCGACCTGTTCATCGAAAAAGACAGCGCCATCAACGAGCACATCGAGCAGATGCGCCTGTCGGCCACCAAGAGCCTGCTGGAGCGGCGCGACGTGGTGATCGTGGCGAGCGTCTCTGCCATCTACGGCATCGGCAACCCGAGCGCCTACCACCAGATGGTGATGACGCTGCGGGTGCACGACAAGTTGGGCCAGCGTGATGTGATCTCGCAGCTGATCCGCATGCAGTACCAGCGCAACGACACCGACTTCAGCCGCGGCACGTTTCGCGTGCGTGGCGACACGATCGACGTGTTCCCGGCCGAACACTCCGAGCTGGCGATCCGCATCGAACTGTTCGACGACGAGGTCGAGTCCTTGCAGCTGTTCGACCCGCTGACCGGCCGCATCCGGCAGAAGATCCCGCGTTTCACTGTCTACCCGAGCAGCCACTACGTGACGCCGCGCGAAAAGGTGGTGGATGCGATCGCGACCATCAAGGACGAGTTGCGCACGCGCCTGGCCGAGCTGGTGGGCATGGGCAAGCTGGTCGAAGCGCAGCGGCTCGAGCAGCGCACCCGCTTCGATCTGGAAATGCTGCAGGAGATCGGCCACTGCAAGGGCATCGAGAACTACACGCGCCATTTGTCGGGCGCCGCGCCGGGCGAGCCGCCGTCGACGCTGGTCGACTACCTGGCCGAAGACGCGCTCATGTTCCTGGACGAGAGCCACGTGCTGATCGGCCAGTTCGGCGGCATGTACAACGGCGACCGGGCGCGCAAGACGACGCTCGTGGAATACGGCTTTCGCCTGCCGAGCGCGCTCGACAACCGGCCGCTGAAGTTCGAGGAATTCGAGAAGAAGATGCGCCAGGTGATGTTCGTCTCGGCCACACCGGCCGCCTACGAACAGCAAGCCGCCGGGCAGGTGGTCGAGCAGCTGGTGCGGCCGACCGGGCTGGTCGATCCCGAAGTCGAAGTGCGGCCGGCCACGAACCAGGTCGACGACGTGCTGCAGGAAATCCGCATTCGCGTCGATCTGGCCGAGCGTGTCTTGATCACGACTCTGACCAAGCGCATGGCCGAGCAGCTCACCGACTACCTGAGCGACAACGGCGTGAAGGTGCGTTACCTGCACAGCGATGTCGACACGGTCGAGCGCGTCGAGAT
>JAYVTD010000300.1:0-12439 GCA_043774765.1 Rhizobacter sp.
GGCGAGCACGACCCCGGGCACGATCAGCGCTTCGCTGCCCCCGGCGATGGCCACGTCGACCTCGCCACGCTGCACCGCCTTGGCGGCTTCGGCGATCGCGACCGACGCCGACGCGCAGGCCACGGAATAGGTCAATACCGGGCCCTGCGCGCCGTGGCGCATCGCCACCTGCGAGGCCTGGGCGTTCGGCATGAAGGCGGGAATGGTCAGTGGCGGCACGCGCCCGCCGGTGTTGCGGTAGGCCAGCTCCAGAGCCGCCGCGCCTCCCATGCCGCAGCCGGCGTACACGCCGAGGCGCTCAGGCTCCACGTCGCCCTTCGCGGCGGCGTCGGTCATCGCCATGTCGGCGGCGGCCACGGCGAGCTGGCTGACACGGTCGACGCCGGCGAGCTGCAGCTTGCTGAACCAGCGCGAGGCGTCGAAGGGCGCCAGCGCGGCGGCGGTGGGCTTGGGCAGATCGGGCAACACGGCCTGCACGGCAGATTGCCCGCGCATCAGTGCATCGAACATGACGCCGGGCACGTCGCCGTGCGGAGCCACGACGCCCAGGCCCGTGACGACGACGGAAGAAGGGTTCACGACGCCGGTGAGGCCTGCCCAGCCCTGATCCGGTCGACCACCGTGGCGAGCTGCGCCAGCGTGTCGACGTCGGGGTCGCCGTCGGGGATCGAGATGCTGAAGTGGTCTTCTATCGCGAACACGAATTCGACCAGCGCGAGCGAATCGAAGCCCTTTTCGCGCATCGAATCGTGCGGGTCGAGCGCAGCCATCTCGGCGCCGTATTTTTCCTGGATCAGATCCTGCAACTCTTTCAGCGAACTCATGACGTCAGCGGGCCCTGGACATTGGCGACGACGGATGATATTCGCCCGGCTTGGCCGCCACACGCCCGGGCCGCCAGCGCAGCGCCGGCACGGCGAAGGCCGTTCCCAGCAAGGCGCCAGCGAGCACGTCGAGCACCACGTGCTGCTTGATCGCCAGCGTGGAGTAGGCAATCGCCAGGAACCAGGCCGCGTTGAGCAGGCGCGGCCAGGCGGGGGTTTGCTCCAGGCGCAGCAGCGTGTCGATCCAGATCGCGGAGAACATCGCCACCGCGACATGCATCGACGGGCAGGCGTTGCCGGCCGCGTCGACCCCGCGCAGCAGGTCGAAGCCCGCGAAGCCGGCCGTGTGCGGCATCAGCAGCGGGATCTCGGTCGGCCAGAAGTAAAAAAGCCCCAGTCCAGTCAGGCACAACGCGCCGATCCACAGGCTGTAGACGAACAGCTCGATGAAGGTCAACTGCAGCCCGGGAGCGATGCCGACGTAGAACCACAGCGACAGGTAGATGCCCAGCGTGTGAGGCTGAAACGGCACCAGGTGATCGAGCGCGGTCAGCGGCATCACCGTCACTGGGTACACCGGGTTGCGCAGCACATGGAAGTAGCCGATGAAAAAAACCCAGGTGAACGCGGTGGTGCCGACCAGTTTGAGCGCGAAGTGCCTGCGCATGCGCAGGCCGACGGTGGCCTTCCAGGTCGGGGCAGGGGGGGGCGACATGCGGTTTCGGCCGGGAGTTGGATGTTTCTGAAGTTTTCGATCTTGCCCGATTGCCGGATGGCCCCGTTATTTTTTGTGACGTTTCTTGCAGTTCTGGACGGTCCGGGCCGCATTCAAGTCTCCAGTGCCGGCGCCGATAAAACCAGCAGGGCGCGTGAGCCTGTTGCTCACGCCCCTCCCGGATGAAAGTTGCCACACCTCAAGACATGATCGACATCGACGCGTTGCGCGTCGGCATGTTCGTGCACCTCGACATGGGGTGGATGTCGCACCCGTTCCCGCTCGGCAGCTTCAAGATCACCAGCGCCGAGCAGATGGCGACGATCCGCACGCTCGGACTGCAGCGCCTGCGCTGGAGCCCCCATCAAAGCGACCCGGCGGAAGCGCCCGTGCCGGGCGAGCCTTCGACCATCACCCCAGAATCCGCGCCGGTCGAACCCACGATCCTGACCCCGGAGGCCGCGGCCCGCACCGAACACATCCGCCGCCTCGGCGAGCAGCGTGCCACGCTGGTCGTGTGCGAGCGCCAGTTCGCCGAAGCGTCGCACGCCTGCCAGCAGCTCACCGCGCTCGTGCCGAGCCAGCCGCAGCAGGCGCGCGAGCAGGCCGAGGCGCTGACCACCGCGCTGCTGCAGAAGATGCTCGGCGAGCAGGACCTGTGCATTCGCCTGCTGTCGGATGCCGCCGGCGACAAGGCCTCGGCGCACGCATTGAACGTGACCATCATCTCGCTGCTGATGGGCCGCAGTTTCGGCCTCGACGCCGACGACATGCTCGAACTCGGCCTGGGCGCGATGCTGCACGACATCGGCAAGACCGAGTTGCCCGAGCGCATGCGCCACCGCGACGACGCCTTCAGCGCCACCGAGGCGCGCCTCTACGAAGAACACGTGGCGCACGGCGTCACGCTCGGCCGCAAGATGGGCCTGTCGGCCGGCGCGATGCTGGTGATCGCGCAGCACCACGAGCATGCCGACGCCAGTGGCTTTCCGCTGCGCCTGAACGCCGACCGCATGACGGCGGCGGCGCGCATCGTCTCGCTCGTGAACCGCTACGACAACCTGTGCAACCCGCACCTGCCGGGCCGTGCGCTCACGCCGCACGAGTCGCTCTCGCTGCTGTTCGCGCAGGGCAAGAACAAGTTCGACACCGCGATCCTCGGCGGTTTCATCAAGATGATGGGCGTGTACCCGGCCGGCTCGACGGTGCAGCTCACCGACGACCGTTTTGCGATGGTCGTGAGCGTGAATTCCTCGCGCCCGCTCAAACCCCGCGTGCTCGTGCACGAGCCCGCCGTGCCGCGCGAAGAAGCGCTGGTGCTCGACCTGGAAACGGTCTCGGGCCTAGGAATCCGGCGCAGCATGAAGCCGCTGCAACTGCCCCCGAGCGCGCTCGACTACCTGGCGCCGCGCCCGCGCGTGGCTTACTTCTTCGAGCCGATGGGCGCGGAGCCGCTGGCGGCATGACAACACCCCGATCGCCGGGTACGGCAATCGACCCTCCCAGGGCCACGAAGGGGCCCCTTCGTGGCCCTGGGTCGGGCCTTGCTTGGGGCGGCCCGGCGCGGCGGCCCGAGATGACCCTATGAACGCCCGCAGCCACGCTGCCACGCCTTCGCCCGAAGGCGATGCGCTTGCGCCATGGCGGGCCATGATCGAGTCGATGCTGCACGCGGTGTGGCTCGTCGATGCCGCCAGCCTGCGGGTGGTGGCGGCCAACCGCGCCGCCGGCACGCTGATGGGCGTGCGTGCGATTGAGCTCGTCGGCCGCGGCGTGCTCGACCTGGCCGCCACGCCCGAAGACCTGTGCTTCTGGGACGAGGTGGCCGGCGGCCTGGCCGAGAGCATCGAATCGGAAACCTTCGTCTGCAAGCTCAGCGGCGGCACGGCGCCGGTGACTCGGCGTGTCAGCCGGGTCGAGCAGATCAACGGCGCGGCGCTCTACGTGGTCGCGCTGCACGACCGCAGCGAGCAATTCCGCGCCGAGCGCGCGCTCGAAGCCAGCGCTGCCGACCTGCGCGCCACGCTCGAGTCGACCGACGACGGCATCCTTGTCACCGACCTGTCGGGGCGCATCCGCAATTTCAATCGGCGCTTCGCCGCGCTCTGGAACATTCCTGAAGAGACGCTGACGCGCCGCGAAGACGATGCCGTGCTCGAATGGATGCGCCGCAGCGTGCTCGAGCCCGGTGCCTACATGCGCCGCCTGGCCACCATCGACGACGCCACGATGCTGCAGGCCAGCGACGTACTCAAGCTGCATTCCGGCAAGGTGCTGGAGCGCGTGGCGACACCGCAGTGCAGCTCGGGCCGGCCGATCGGGCGGGTCTATTCTTTTCGCGACATCACCGAAAAGCTCGAAGCGCGCGAGCGCATCCAGGTGCTGTCATACACCGACGCGCTCACCGGCCTGCCGAACCGGCGCTTGCTGGCCGACCGGGTCGAGGTGGCGCTGGCCATGGCCAAGCGCGACAACACACCTTTTGCGCTGCTGTTCCTGAACCTCGACCGCTTCAAGCACATCAACGAAACGCTGGGCCACACCTTCGGCGACCGGGTGCTGCTCGAAGTAGCCGAGCGCATCAAGGGCAGCACCCGGCAGGTCGACGCGGTGGCGCGCCTGGGCGGCGACGAGTTTGTGCTGCTGGCGCACCAGGCCGATGAAAACGGTGCCGAAGCGGCCGCCTGGCGCGTGATGGAAGCGCTGAAGCGCCCGTTCAACGGCGGCGACCTGAGCTTCACCGTGACTGCGAGCATCGGCATCGCGATGCAGCCCAACGACGGCAGCAGCTTCGACGAACTGATGCGCCGCGCCGAATCGGCGATGCGCGAAGTCAAACACGCCGGCCGCGCTGCGTTCCGGTTTCACCGGCCGCGGCCGGCGCAGGCCGACGCGCGCTCGCGCTCGCGCATGCACCTCGACCACGCGATGCGGCAAGCGCTGGCGCAGGGCCGCTTCAGGCTGCACTACCAGCCGCAAGTCGGGATCGGCAACGGGGCCATCGTCGGCGCCGAAGCGCTGATCCGCTGGCGCGACCCGGAGCTGGGGGAGATCTCGCCGGGCGAGTTCATTCCGGTCGCCGAAGAAACCGGCTTCATCGTGCCGATCGGCGAGTGGGTGCTGCGTCAGGCCGTGAAACAGGCGGCGGCGTGGCAGGCTTCGGGCATGCCGACGGTGGTGTCGGTCAACGTCTCGGCATTGCAGTTCCAGCAGCCGGGCTTCGTCGACGGCGTGGCCATCGTGTTGCGCGAAGCCCGGCTGCCTGCCGAGTGGCTGGAACTCGAACTCACCGAGTCGATCCTGCTGCAGGACGCGCAGGACGCGATGCTGCGCCTGCAGGCGCTGGCGCAGCTCGGCGTGAAGCTCGCGATCGACGACTTCGGCACCGGCTATTCGAGCCTGGCCTACCTGAAGCGTTTTCCGATCAGGCGGCTCAAGATCGACCGCAGTTTCATCAGCGGCTTGCCCGCCGACGAGAGCGATGCCGGCATCGTGCGCGCCATCATCAGCATGGGCCGGGCGCTGCGCCTGGAAATCATTGCCGAAGGCGTCGAGACGGTCGCGCAGCGCGACTTCCTGCACGAGGCCGGCTGCGACCTGTTTCAGGGCTTCCTCTTTTCCCCGGCACTCGACGTGCTGGCCTACGAGGCGAAATTCGGCGCCCGGATTTGATCCAATCGAAACCCGCCACTTTCCGATTTTTGTAAAGTCAGGTCGGTGGAGGTTTCCAGATGCCGAGCTTCGACGGATTTCTGCAACGCAAACTCGACGCGCTGACCGTGCCGATGGCGGTCGTGCTGCCCGGAGGCCACCGAGTCGGTGCGAGTGGCGCCGCCGCGATCACGCTGCGTCTGGGCACGATGGCGCCGCTCGCCCACCTGGCCGCGGGCGACGTCGGCAAGGTGGCCGAAGACTACGTTGAAGGCCGGCTCGACTTCGCCGGCAGCGTGCGCGACCTGGCGATGATCGCCACACAAATGGTCGGCGACGACCCGACCCGCTCCGGCGCCGGCGCGCTGCTGATGGACTGGTGGCACAGCGTCCTCGCCCATGCCCGCTCGCGTGCGCGCCACGAGCCACACCTCGACGCGGCGCAAGTGCAGTTCCACTACGACGTGTCGGACGAGTTCTACGCGCTCTGGCTCGACCCGCGGCGGCTGTATTCCTGCGCCTACTTCCGCGAGGCCGGGCTCTCGATCGCGCAGGCGCAAGAGGCGAAGCTCGACCACATCTGCCGCAAGCTGATGCTGCAACCCGGCGAGCGTTTTCTCGACGTCGGTGCCGGCTGGGGCGGCCTGCTGCTGTGGGCCGCCGAGAACTATGGCGTGCAAGCCCACGGCATCACGCTCAGCCGCAACCAGCACGCCCACGTCAGCAAGCTGATCGAAGAACGCGGCCTGGCCGGGCGCGTGACGATGGCGTTGCGTGACTACCGCGAGCTGCCCGAAGCCGAGCCTTACGACAAGATTGCGTCGGTCGGCATGTTCGAGCACGTCGGCCGGGCCCGGCTGCCGGAGTACTTCGCCAAGATGTACCGTTTGCTCAGGCCCGGCGGCCTGTTGATGAACCACGGCATCACGGCCAGCGGCACGCGCAACCAGCAGCTTGGCGCCGGCATCGGCGACTTCATCGAGCGCTATATCTTCCCCGGCGGCGAGCTGCTGCACGTGTCGAAGGTGACCGAGCTGATGAGCGACGCCGGCCTGGAGCCGCTCGACCTGGAGAACCTGCGCCCGCACTACGCCCGCACGCTGTGGGCCTGGAGCGACGCGCTCGAAGCCCAGCTCGGCAAGGCGCGCGACCTGACGCGCGAGAGCGTGGTGCGCGCCTACCGTGTCTACCTGGCCGGCAGCGCGATGAGCTTCGAGAAGGGCTGGTTGTGCCTGTTCCAGATGCTCGCCTCGAAACCGAGCGGCGAGCTCGGCGACGGCCCGATGCGGGGCGCACAATCGCAGTTCCCTTTCAACCGCGGCTACATGTATGCGCAGGACACCGCTGCGCCCGCCATGCCGCCAGACCGATGATCTACAAGTTCAAATCCAAAGCCGCCGGTGACGTGATCATGATGGGTCCGGCCGGTGACGAGGTGCTGCGCCTGATCGGCAAGGGCGCCTCGGCGCAAGGCATCATCGAAGTTGCCGGCATGACGGCGGCGATCGCGGCGCTGGAGCAGGCGGTCGCGGCCGACGAGCGCGCCCGCGCCGAGGCCGAGAGCGAAGCGAAGGCCGAAGGCAAGAAGCTCGCGCCGCGCGAAGCGGTCACGCTGCGCCAGCGCGCCTGGCCGCTGGTCGAGATGATGAAACGATCGATGGGCGAAAACGCCGAGATCGTCTGGGGCGTTTGACGGAGGCCGACCGCATGAAACTCTGGAGCGACAGCTGGGTCAACGGCGAGCGCATTCCGCAGCGCTTCGCCGCCGGCAAGCCCGACGTGGCCAGCGGCGTCACCTTCTCCGACAACCTGAGCCCGCACCTGGCTTGGAGCGAAGCGCCGGCGGCCACGAAGTCGTTCGTGCTGATCTGCCACGACTTCGACGTTCCGAGCCGCGGCGACGACGTGAACCAAGCCGACCGCGAAGTGCCGGCCGATCTGCCGCGGGTCGACTTCTTCCACTGGGTGATGGTCGACCTGCCGGGCACGCTCGGCGAGCTGAAGGAAGCTGCGTTCAGCCGCGGCTTCACGGCGCGGGGCAAACCCGGCCCCGAGGTCGCCACACTGCCCGGTGCGCGCCATGGGCTGAACGACTACACCGGCTGGTTCGCCTCTAACCTCGAGATGGCCGGTGACTACTTCGGCTACGACGGCCCGTTCCCGCCTTTCAACGATTCGCTGATCCACCACTACGTGTTCACGGTCTATGCCTTGTCGGTCGCGCGGGTCGCGGTCGAAGGGCATTTCACCGGCGCGCAGGTGCGGCACGCGATCTACCCGCACGTGCTGGCCGAGGCCACGCACTCGGGCACCTACACGCTGAACAAGCGGCTGCTCTGATCCCCCATGCGAGAGGCCACTTCCGACGACCCGGCACAGCAGGTCACCCGCGTGCTCGCGATCCGCCATGGCGAGACGGCGTGGAACGTCGACACCCGCATCCAGGGCCAGCTCGACATTCCGCTCAACGACACCGGCCGTTGGCAGGCGCACCGGCTGGCGCTGGCCGTCGCAGAAGAGGGCATCAGCGCGGTCTATTCGAGCGACCTGCTGCGGGCGTTCGAGACTGCGCAATCGGTCGCGCGCGGCTGCGGCCAGCCCATCAACACCGACACCGGCCTGCGCGAACGGGGCTTCGGCATCTTCGAGGGTTTGACCTTTCGCGAGGTCGAAGCGCGCTGGCCCGAGCAGAGCGATCGCTGGCGCAAGCGCGACCCACAATTCGGCCCCGAAGGCGGCGAGATGCTGCAAGACTTCTACGCCCGCTGCGTGGCCACCGCGAGCCGGCTGGCTGCCGCGCACCCGGGCGAAACGATCGCGCTGGTGGCCCATGGCGGTGTGATGGACAGCCTGTACCGCGCCGCCTCGCGCGTGGCGCTCGACGCGCCGCGCTCGTGGCAACTGGGCAACGCCAGCATCAACCGGCTGCTCTACACGCCGCAGGGTTTCACGCTCGTCGGCTGGAGCGATACCTACCACCTCGAAGACAACTCGCTCGACGAATCGAGCGACGGCGAAACCAGCGTGGAGCGTGCGGCATGACACAAAGCAACCCAGCGGCCGTGGTGGGCGCGTCGGTCAACCACATCGACACGCCCGCGCTCGTGATCGACCTCGACGCGATGCAGCGCAACCTGGCCACGATGGCCAGCTTCGCACGCGAGCACAAGCTGATGCTGCGGCCGCACGCCAAGATGCACAAGAGTGCGGCCATCGCGAAGCTGCAGATGGCGGCCGGCGCGGTCGGCGTGTGTGTGCAAAAGCTCAGCGAAGCCGAAGCGCTGGCCGACGCCGGCGTGACCGACATCTACATCAGCAACGAAGTGATCGCGTCGCACAAGCTGGCGCGGCTGGCGTTGCTCGCGAAGCGCATCACGTTGGCAGTGGCGGTTGACTCCGCGCTCGGCATCGACCGCCTCGCCGACGCGCTGAAAGCGGCCGGCAGCAGCGTCAACGTGTTTGTCGAGATCGACGTGGGCCAGGGCCGCTGCGGCGTGGCGCCCGCCGCGGCTGGCGCGCTCGCACACCAGGTCGTCTCGCACGGCTTGCGCTTCGCCGGCCTGCAGGCCTACAACGGCCGCGCCCAGCACCTGCGCGGTGCCGACGAGCGCGAAGCGGCCGTGCGCCACACGGTGGCGCTCGTGCGCGCGGCGCAGGCGAGCATCACGGCCTCGGGCATGGTGTGCCCGCTGGTCACCGGCGCGGGCACGGGCACGTTCGCGTTCGATGTGGGCAGCGGTGTCTACGGCGAGCTGCAGGCCGGCAGTTACCTCTTCATGGACCGCGACTACGCCGACAACGAAGCCAGCGCACGCGCGCCGCAGTTCGAACATGCCTTGTTCGTCAAGTCGCAGGTGATGAGCCGCAGCGCCGCGCACGCCGTGGTCGATGCCGGCCACAAATCGCACGCTATCGACTCCGGCCTGCCACGCGTGTGGCAACACGAGCTCGAATACAGCAACGGCGGCGACGAGCACGGCATCCTGCGGCCGAACGCCACTGCCACGCTGGCGGATCTGCCCAAGCTCGGTGACACAGTCTGGCTCGTGCCCGGCCACTGCGACCCGACCGTCAACCTGCACGACCACTACGTCGCAGTGCGCGGCGGGCTGGCCAGCGGCGTGGTCGAAGCGGTCTGGCCGATCGACAGCCGCGGTCGACTCGTCTGACCAGCAAGGACGCCGCATGACCGGCCCCCAAATCATCGTTCTGGCCACACCGGTGTTCCTGCTGCTGATCGGCATCGAATACCTCGTCGGCCGGCGCCGCAACAACAACACTTACCGTCTGAACGACGCGATGAACAGCATCGGCCTGGGCATCATGAGCCAGCTCGTCGGTGTGTTCGTCGCCCTGCTGACGATCGGCATCTACACGCTGGAGTTCACCCACCTCTCGCTGTGGAAGCTGCCGGCCGATTCACCCTGGGTCTGGGTCGCCGGCCTCGTGGCCTACGACTTCTGCTACTACTGGAAGCACCGCGCCGGCCACACCGTGGCGCTGATCTGGGCTGCGCACGTGGTGCACCACCAGAGCGAGGACTACAACCTCTCGACCGCCCTGCGCCAGCCCAGCAGCGGCTGGCTCGGCGACTGGCTGTTCTACCTGCCGATGGCGCTGCTCGGTTTCCCGCCACTGGTATTCGCGGTGGTGGCACTGATCGACCTGCTCTACCAGTACTGGGTGCACACGCAGCAGATCGGCAAGCTGGGCTGGTTCGACCGCTGGTTCTGCGCGCCCAGCAACCACCGCGTGCACCACGCTGTGAACGACCAGTACCTCGACCGCAATTACGGCGGCATCTTCATCGTCTGGGACCGCCTGTTCGGCAGCTTCCAGGAAGAAGACGAAACGGTTCCCTGCGTTTACGGCACGCGCGGGCCGCTGCGCAGCTGGAACCCGCTCTGGGCCAACCTGCACAACTACGCCGACCTGGCGCGCGATTCGTGGCGCGCACGGCGCTGGGGCGACAAGCTGCGTGTCTGGTTCAAGCACCCCGGCTGGCGCCCGGCCGACGTGGTCGCCAAGTGGCCGAAGCCGGCCTTCGACATTCGCCGCTTCGAGCGTTTCGACCCGCCCATGTCGCGCGCTGCGCGGGCGCTCGCGGCGGCGGCGTTCGCCGTGTTGCTCGGCGCGACGGCGCTGTTCCTCTGGAACGCCCACCGCCTCTCGCTCGCCGAGCAGGTGGCGAGCGTGGCTGTGCTCGTGCTCGGCCTGCTTTTCGTGGGCTGGTTGAGCGAGCGATCGGTCCGTGCCGAGGCGTCGGTGTTTTCCCGATAAAGACCTTCCCGGGGTGTTCGGCGGCGGCCGGAGTGAATAGACTCCATGCCCGACCCACTGAACGCCGTTCAACCTGCTGAACAGCCTTCGCGGGGTCGCTCCGGAGAACACCCTGCACGCCACGCCCGCATCTTTGCGAACTTCACGCCCGCCACGCGCTGCTGCTGCCGCGCCGCTGGTGCCGGCCGTGACGCGCGCGCTGAGCCTGCTCGACCGGCTGGCGCAGCAGCGCGAGCCGATGAGCCTGGCGCAGCTGACGAGCGAGCTCGCACTGCCCAAGAGCAGCGTGCACGGCCTGTGCAACACGCTGATGTCGTTCGGCTACCTGCGCCGCCAGCCCGATGGCGCCTTCCTGATCGGCCCGCGCGTGATGACGCTTGCCGAGGCATTCGTCTCGGGCACCGACGTGGCGCAGGAATTCAGCGCGCTGTGGGCGAACGCCGGTGCTGCGCCCGAAGAAACCGTGGTGCTGTCGGTGCTCAGTGGCACCGACGCGCTGTACGTTGCGGTGCGCAACAGCGCCCGGCCGCTCGGCTTGGCGTTCAACGTCGGCATGCGCTTGCCGGCGTACCTGTCGGGCAGCGGCAAGTCGATGTTGGCATTTCGCGCCCCCGATGAAGTGCGCAGCATCTTCGCCGCAGGCCCGCTCACGCACCTCACCCGCAAGGGCCCGCGCGATATCGAGACCTTGCTGAAAGAACTGGCATTGACGCGCAAGCGCGGCTACAGCGTCGACGACGAAACCGTGCGCGAAGGCGTTTATTCCTTTGGCGCGCCGGTCTTCGATGCAACCGGCCAGGTCGTCGCCGGCGTGGCGGTTTGCATCAACAAGGTGCTGCTTGGCGCCGACCGCGGCGAGCGGCATCGCGACGCGGTTCTTGCGGTGGCGCGCACCTTGTCGCGGCGGCTCGGGGGTGATGCGGCCGCGCCTGCCGCCAAACAACGCAGAGCCGGAGGTCGGGCATGAGCGCGGGTGAATTCATTCTCGAAACCCGCGAGCTCACGAAAGAGTTCAAAGGCTTCGTGGCGGTCAGCAAAGTCAACTTGAACGTGAAGCGCGGCAGCATTCACGCCTTGATCGGGCCGAACGGTGCTGGCAAGACGACGTGTTTCAACCTGCTGACGAAGTTCCTCACTCCCACCAGCGGCCAGATCATCTTCGACGGCACCGATATCACGTCCGAAAAGCCGGCGGGAATAGCGCGCCGAGGCGTGATCCGCTCGTTCCAGATCTCAGCCGTGTTCCCGCACCTGAGCGTGCTCGAAAACGTGCGCGTCGCGCTGCAGCGCAAGCTCGGCACCTCGTTCCACTTCTGGAAGCCGGAGCGCTCGCTCGAAACGCTGGACGATCAGGCGCTGGCGCTGCTGCGCGAGGTCGATCTCGAGCCCTGCGCGCGCATCCCGGCGGTCGAGCTCAGCTACGGCCGCAAGCGTGCACTGGAGATCGCCACCACGCTGGCGATGGACCCGAAGCTGATGCTGCTCGACGAGCCCACGCAAGGCATGGGCCTCGAAGACGTGGACCGCATTCGCCAGTTGATCAAGAAGGTGGCGGCGAGCCGCACCGTGCTGATGGTGGAGCACAACATGAGCGTGGTGGCAAGCATCGCCGACACCATCACCGTGCTGCAACGCGGAGCCACGCTGGCCGAAGGGCCGTATGCCGAGGTGTCGAAGAACCCGGCCGTGATCGAGGCCTACATGGGCAGTGCGAATGTCGAGTTGAAAGGTGCGCATTGACATGGGCACGCCGTTCCTCGAGGTGAAGGATTTGCAAGGCTGGTACGGCGAGTCGCACGTGCTGCACGGCGTGAACTTTCATGTCAACGAAGGCGAGGTGGTCACGCTGCTCGGCCGCAATGGCGCGGGCCGCACGAGCACGATGCGTTCCATCATGGGCCTCATCGGTCGGCGCACCGGCTCGATCACGGTGCGCGGGCAAGAGACCATCGGCATGCCCACGCACCGC
>JAYVTD010000301.1:0-9606 GCA_043774765.1 Rhizobacter sp.
CTATTTGGTATTGCTGCGCGTAGAGATTGCCCGTTTCACCCGAACTGAATCGGCTCGTCTCTGTTGCTCTGATCCTCACCTCACGGTGGGCAGCCGTTAACTGCTACGCCGCCCTGTGCAGTCCGGACCTTCCTCCAGTGCGCCTTTTCAGGCCTTGCACCAGCGGCGGTCTGGCTTGCTTCACGGGTGAATTATGGGCGCGAGCCGCCCGCGGTGCGGCATCGGCGCAACAGATCGGCCGCGCGGAGGCCCTGCCACCCTTTGAAAAAAGCACTTTCGTCAACCGATCGGGCGATCCCGCGTTCTAATACGGGCCGCGCTCATGCGGTCGGCTCTGGCAGATCGCCAGCATGTCGACTAGTTGAAGGCTTGTCGCTCCGAGTGCGTTGGCTCCCGTGAAATGCCCTTCCCCCTCGTTCTGTCCAGGAGATATTCAATGAAGATGAAAAACGCTCTCACCGTCGTGGCCGCTGTCGCTGCCGCCATGTTCGCCCAGGCTTCGTTCGCCCAGGCTTCGGCTCCCGCTGCGCGCGCCGATGTCAAGGCCGAAACCAAGGCTGCCGCCAAAGAAGGCAAGCTGACCCCGGCTGGCGAAGGCTCCCCGAAGGCTGCCGCTGAAGGTAAGTCGACCAAGACCCGCGCCGAGCGCAAGGCCGAAACCGCCAGTGCCAAGAAGACCCCGGCCGGCGAAGCTGCGATGCCGGTGACCGACGCCGCTTCGGGTGCGACGTCGAGCAAGACCCGTGCTGAACGCAAAGCCGAAACCAAGGCTGCTGCCAAAGACGGCACGCTGACCCCGGCTGGTGAAGGCGCAACCGCCCCGAAGAAGTAAATTCGACAACACGGTCGCTCTCGGGCGACCGGCGCTTCGAATCAGAACAGCGGCCCTCGGGCCGCTGTTTCTCTTTGGGCCGCAGAAGCGAACTCAAAGCCGGCGAAACACAGCCGGGTCGGCATAGAACGCAGCGTCTTCGTTGGCCGGCCACCACGACGGCACACCCAGCACCGGCAGCGCCAGGAACGGCTTGTCGGCGAGTCGCTCGGTGTTGAGCTGGTGCAGGCACTGCGCCGACGTCATGTCCACGCCCTCGGGCAGCACCCAGACGTGGGCGGTGATCGCCTTGCGCGGCTGCGTCAGCTTTTCCAGCAAGGCATGGCCGAACAGCGTGATGCGGGCCTGCCCCCACACCTCACGCCGGAGCACGAACAGCGTCGGCCAGTCGCGGGCGCGCAAAGCGTCGATCAAGTCTGGTGGCGCCTGCAGCAGGGCGGCGTTTTCGTCGAACAGCGTGAGCGCGTCGCGAACTGCCCCGCGGGTGCCGGCCACGCCGGCGTGGGCGATCTGCTGGGCCTGCAATTCGTTGAGCCGGCGTTTCCAGGCCGGGCAGGCCAGCCAGACGAGTGCGTTGAAGAAGTCGTGCAGGTTGTTGCGTGTGGGAACGCAGGCCGTGCGTGCGACGAAGGCTTCGTAGGCCTCGCCGGCAGGCTGACAAGCTGGATCGACGAAGCGCACGCGGCCCGCCGCGACGCACACGCCTGCGTCGCTCGCCGCGTTGAGGGCACTGAGCAGGCCGCCCTGCGCGGCCTGCGCCGCGACGGCTTCACCGCGATGGCGCCAGGGCGCGAGCCACGGCCGCGACCAGTCGATCTCGAAGCGCTCCGCGGCAGTGCGCGTGGTCACGGGGGGGTCGGCCCCAGATAACGAACCGTGCGGGGCTTGTCGGCCGGCACCAGCTCGAAGTGCGCGGCCAGGCGCTTCAGGAAACGGCTTGGCGACGCGCTCTTGCTCTTGAGCAGCCCGTGCCGGCGCAGGCCCTCGCCGGCTTCGTTCAACTGCATCGGCGCGCCGCCCTGCAGCGCCGGCACGGCCTGCAGGATGCTCAGCACCTCGGCCGGCACCACGACTTTCGGTGCGGCCGGCGGTGGCGCCACCGGCGCCAGGGCGCGGGCCCGCACTGGCTGCGCCCGGGTTCGTGGTGCGGCCGCCTTGGCCGGTGCACTGCGCGCCGCCGGGCGCGCCTTCAGGTGCTCCAGGTCGACAAAAGCGTCGTACACGCCACGCGACTCGTCGCCGGTCTTGCCCATCTGGCCGATGCCGAGCACGCGACAGCCTTTTTCGCGCAGCCGGATCACGAGCGGCGCGAAGTCGGAGTCCGACGAGACGATCACGACGACCTGCGGGCGCTCGGAAGCGGCCAGGTCGATCGCGTCGACGGCCAGCGCGATGTCGGTCGAGTTCTTGCCGGTCGACAGGTTGACGATCGGGCGGATCGACAGGCGCTTGAAGAGCTGCTGGTGGTTCACTGCCGCTTCGGCGGTGCAGTGGGCGCGCCGCACATGGACCGCGCCATGGTCGGCCAGCACGCGCGCGATGGCCTGTTCGATCACGCTGGCCGAGACGTTGTCGGCGTCGATGAAGAGCATCACGGTGGGGGCGTTGTTCATGCAAGTCTCCAGGACATCGTTTCACCGCCGCGCAGCGGCTTGAGTTGGGCGTCGCCGAAAGGCAGCGTCTCGGGCACGAGCCAGGCTTCGCGCCGCAGCGTGACCTGGCCGGTGTTGCGTGGCAGGCCGTAGAAGTCGGCGCCGTGGAAACTGGCGAAGCCTTCCAGTTTGCCGAGCGCACCGACGGCCTCGAACGCTTCGGCGTACAACTCGATCGCGTTGAGCGCCGTGTAGCAGCCGGCGCATCCGCTGGCGTGTTCCTTCAGCTGCGCCGGGTGCGGCGCGCTGTCGGTGCCGAGAAAGAACTTCGGGCTGCCCGAGGTGGCGGCGTCGACCAGCGCACGCCGGTGTTCTTCGCGCTTGAGCACCGGCAGGCAGTAGTAGTGCGGGCGCAGCGCTGCACCCCCGCCCGGGCCGAGGAAGATCGCGTTGCGGTTGAAGAGCAGGTGGTGTGCGGTGATCGTGGCGCCGGTGAAGGCGCCGGCTTCGTTCACGTAGTGCGCAGCCTCGCGCGTGGTGATGTGCTCGAACACGATCTTCAGCTCCGGGAAGTCGCGGCGCAGCGGGATCAGCTGGGTGTCGATGAAGACTTTCTCGCGGTCGAACAGGTCGATGGCCGGGTCGGTCACTTCGCCGTGCACCAGCAGCGGCAGGCCGGCGCGCTGCATCGTTTCCAGCGTCGGGTAGGTCTTGCGCAGGTCGGTCACGCCGGCGTCGCTGTTGGTGGTGGCCCCGGCCGGATAGAGCTTGAGCGCGACCACGCCAGCCGCCCTGGCGCGGCCGATCTCTTCGGGCGCCAGCACGTCGGTCAGGTACAGCGTCATCAAGGGCTCGAAGGCCAGGCCCGCAGGCACGGCCGCCAGGATGCGCGCGCGGTAGGCCACGGCTTGCGCGGCGCTCGTGACCGGCGGCTTCAGGTTAGGCATGACGATGGCACGCGCGAACTGGCGCGCCGTGTGCGGCACGACCGCGGCGAGCGCAGCGCCGTCGCGCAGGTGCAGGTGCCAGTCGTCGGGGCGCGTGAAGGTGAGGGTTTCGATCGGGTTCATGGGCCGCATTGTCGCGCGCGAAGCGGCTTGCAGGCGCCGCCGTTAACAGCGTCACCACGGCCCTGCCCTTCACGAGGCGCGCTCGGATTAGACTCGCGCGTTCCGTTCGTCGGCCACTGCCGGCGGGTCGCCGCGACATGCACCCAAGTGCCGCGCGCGAACACACGGGCCCTGGCAGTCGCGGAGCGAAACATGCTTCCTGTTTTTCGGTGGTTTCTTTGCGGTATTGGCGCGCTGTGGAGTTGCGCCGTGTGGCCGCAAGGCGCGACTCCGCAGCCCGAGGTCGACGAAAGCAAGATCCCCGAATGGGTCAAGCGCCAGGCGCGCTCGCCGTACAGGGTCATCATCGACAGCAACACGGTGAAGGCCAAGCCGGCGGCCCCCAAGGAGGACGCCGGCGCCAAGACGGTGGCGAAGAAACCGCCACTCAAGACCGCTGCACCAGCCGCCGCCGAGGCCGGCAAGGCCGCCCCATCTCCGGCCATCAATCCCAGCACTTCGACGATCGTCACCGCGCAGCCGCTGCTGGCGCCGGCAGCCGCTGTCGAGACGGCCGCTGCGCCGCAGCCCTCTGTCGAAAGCACGCCTGCACCGGTTGCGGCGGTGGTCGCCCTCTCCACACGAGCTGCCGTCGCGAAGCCGCCACCGCTGACGCTGCTCAGGCGCGTCGAGCCGATGCTGTCGCCCGACCTGCTCGACAACCGGCTCAACAGCGCGAAGGTGGTGGTGGCCTTCACGGTGACCGCCAGCGGCGAGGTGTCGAACCTGTCGATCGCCTCGACCACCGATTCGCGCCTGAACCGCGCCGTCCTGCGGGCGCTGCAGGCCTGGCGCTATGCGCCGATCCCGGAGCCCCGGGAACACATGGTCAGTTTCGCGTTCGCGACGGAGTGAACGCCGCGCCGGCACCCGCCGGCCCGCAAGCTCAGTGCGCCAGGATCTTCGACAGGAACTCTTTCGCACGCGGCGAGCGCGCTTCGGGGTTGCCGAAGAAGTCGTCACGTTTGCAGTCTTCGACGATCTTGCCCGCGTCCATGAAGATCACGCGGTGGCTGACCTTCTTCGCAAAGCCCATTTCGTGCGTGACGACCATCATCGTCATGCCTTCCTGGGCCAGCTTGACCATCACGTCGAGCACTTCGCCGACCATCTCGGGGTCGAGCGCCGAGGTGGGTTCGTCGAACAACATCACGATCGGGTCCATGCTGAGCGCACGCGCGATCGCTACGCGCTGCTGCTGACCGCCCGAGAGCTGGCCCGGGAACTTGTCCTTGTGCGCCATCAGGCCGACACGGTCGAGCATCTTCATGCCGCGGGTCTTGGCGTCAGCGTCGCTGCGGTTGAGCACCTTGATCTGCGCCAGCGTGAGGTTCTCGGTCACCGTGAGGTGCGGGAACAGCTCGAAGTGCTGGAACACCATGCCCACGCGCGCGCGCAGCTTGGGCAGGTTGGTTTTCGGGTCGGCGATCGAGATGCCGTCGACCACGATGTCGCCCTTCTGGAACGGTTCGAGCGCGTTCACGGTCTTGATGAGCGTGGACTTGCCCGAGCCCGACGGCCCGCAGACCACGACCACCTCGCCCTTCTTGATGGACGTGGTGTTGTCGGTCAGCACCTGGAAGCTGCCGTACCACTTGGAAACGTTCTTGATGTCGATCACAGCGTGTTCCCCTGATCAGCGAATGATGGCGATCTTCTTCTGCAGCCGGCGCACGAGCATCGACAGGCTGAAGCAGATGATGAAGTAGACGACGGCGGCGACCAGGTAGGTCTCGACCGGGCGGTTGAAGTTCTTGCCCGCCACCTCGAAGCCCTTGAGCAGGTCGTAGGCGCCGATCGCGTAGACCAGCGAGGTGTCCTGGAACAGGATGATGGTCTGCGTGAGCAGCACCGGCAGCATGTTGCGGAAGGCCTGCGGCAGCACGATCAGCTTCATGCACTGCGCGTAGGTCATGCCGACCGCGTAACCGGCGTGCACCTGGCCCTTCGACACACTCTGAATGCCGGCCCGCATGATCTCGGAGTAGTAAGCTGCCTCGAACACCGTGAAGGTGATGAAGGCCGACAGCTCGGCGCCCATCGGCCGGCCGATCAGCAGCGGGATCAGCAGGAAGAACCACAGGATCACCATCACCAGCGGGATCGAGCGCAGCGTGTTGACGTAGAACGCCGCCACGGCCACGAGCCACTTCTTGCCCGACAGCCGCATCAGCGCCAGGATCGTGCCCAGCGCGATACCGCCGATCATCGCGACCAGCGTGAGCTGCACCGAGAAGATCAGGCCCTTGAAGATGAAGTTGGAAACGACGTTCCAGTTCAGGAATGTGAAATCGAGTGTGGCGATCATTTGCCACCCCCGATCATGCCGGGCACCTGCACGCGGTTCTCGATGAAGAGCGCGAGCCGGTTGATGGCGAAGGCGGAAACGAAGTACAGCGCCGTCACCGCGAGGTAGATCTCGATGCCGCGCGAGGTTTCTTCCTGCGCCTGCATCGCGAACATCGTGAGTTCGGCGATGCTGACCGCGAACGCCACCGACGAGTTCTTGACGATGTTCATCGACTCGCTGGTGAGCGGCGGGATGACGATGCGAAACGCCATCGGCAGCAGCACGTAGCGGTAGGTCTGCGGCAGCGTCAGGCCCATCGCGAGGCCGGCGTAACGCTGGCCCTTGGGCAGCGCCTGGATGCCGGCCTTGACCTGCTCGGACACGCGCGCCGACGTGAAGAACCCGAGCGCGAACACGACGAGCACGATGCTCGGCACCGCCCGCAGGCTGAGAAAGATCGACGGGATGACGTGGTACCAGAGAAAGATCTGGACCAGCAGCGGCACGTTGCGGAAGAGTTCGGTCCAGGTTTCGCCGATGGCCACGAACCACTTGTTGGGCGTGGTGCGCAGAATGCCCATCAGCGAGCCGACGATGAGCGCGACCACCAGCGACATCACCGCGACCGAAAGTGTCCAGCCCCAGGCGGACATGAGCCACTCAAGGTAAGTGCGGCCTCCGCCGGTGTCCTGCAGGAATACCTGCCAGTCCCATTTGCTTCCCACAGCACCCCCTCGTCGTGTTGTTCTCGGTGCCGCCGTGCAGCGCCTGGCCGCGGTCAGTGCAGGGCCCGCCGCGCAGAGCGCGCGAGCGGCCCCGTCTGCCGTTTACTTCTTGGCGTAGTCTTCGAGCGGCTTGTCGCTCGGGTTGGCCCAGGCCGCCTTGGTCAGGTCTGAAGCCGGCAGACCGACCGTGGTGTTGGTCGGCGCGATCGGCTGCAGGAACCATTTGTCGTACAGCTTGGCCACGTCGCCGCTCTTGGCCATGGCCTTGATGCTGTCGTCGACGGCCTTCTTGAAGGCCGCGTCGTCCTTGCGGTACATGATGCCGATCGGCTCGACGCTGATCACTTCACCGACTATTCTGTAGTCGGCCGGGGCCTTCGACTTCGAGATCAGGCCGGCCAGGATCTGGCCGTCCATCACGAAAGCATCGGCGCGGCCCGATTCGAGTAGCAGAAAGCTGTCGGAGTGGTCCTTGCCCATCAGCTCCTTGATGTCGACGTTGTTGGCGCGTTCGTGCTTGCGCAGCAATTGCACCGAGGTCGTGCCGGTGGTCGTGGCCACGGTCTTGCCGGTGAGGTTGGCGATGCTCGTGATGCCGGAGTTGGCTTTCACCGCGATGCGCACTTCTTCCACGTAGAGCGTGGGCGCGAAGGCAACGTCTTTCTGGCGCGTGGCATTGTTGGTGGTGGAGCCGCACTCCAGATCAACAGTGCCGTTCTGGACCAGCGGAATGCGGTTCTGCGAAGTCACCGGCTGGTACTTGATGTCGAGCTTGGCCAGGCCGAGCTGCTTCTGGATGTCGGCAAACACCTTCTGGCAGACCTCATAGTGAAAACCGGTGTACTTGCCATCACCGAGCGTGTACGACAACGCGCCCGACGATTCGCGCACCCCCATCGTGACGCTGCCGCTGTCTTTGATCTTCTTCAGGGTGTCGGTGGCTTGCGCGTGCGAGGCGCCGGTGGCGACCAGTGCGGCAGCCAGCGCCACGGCATTGATCAACAGAGACTTTTTCATACGAACTCCTACGGGGTTAAAAACGAAACAACGGATTCTTGGGTGTGCGGGCCGACGTGGAAACGCGTATTTGCCCGCGACACTAGGGTTTCGCCGCAGTCCCAACGAGAAGGCTTCGCAACCTTCATGCCACCAGCCGCACCGGCTGGGTCAGTTTCTCGGGCACAAGCAGCGCGTTCATCTCGGCACGGCTCATGATGCCCAGCGCTTCGGCCACCTCGGCGATGGTGCCACCGGTGGCCAGCGCGGTCTTGGCGATCAGCGCGGCCTTCTCGTAGCCGATGATCGGGTTCAGCGCCGTCACCAGCGTCACCGACTCGGCCACCCGTTTGGCCAGCAACGCATGGTTGGCTTCGATGCCTTCCACGCAGTTCACCTGCAGCGTCTTGCAGGCGTTGGTCAGGTGGCGCAGGCTCTTGTGCAGCGCATAACCCATGATCGGCTCGAAGGCGTTGAGCTGCAGCTGCCCCGCCTCCGAAGCCATCGTGATCGTCACGTCGTTGCCGATCACTTCGAACGCCACCTGGTTCATCACTTCCGGGATCACCGGGTTGACCTTGCCGGGCATGATCGACGAACCCGCCTGGCGTGCCGGAAGCCGGATGTCGCCGAAGCCGGCTTGCGGGCCACTGGAGAGCAGACGCAGGTCGTTGCAGACCTTGCTGAGCTTGCAGGCCACACGCTTGAGCACACCCGAAAGCTGCACGAACGAGCCGGTGTCTTGCGTCGCTTCGACGAGGTTGGCCGCGCCCACCACCGGCACGCCGCTCACCGATGCCAGCAGCGGCACCACCATCTCGGCGTAGCCGGCCGGCGCGTTGATGCCGGTGCCGATCGCGGTGGCGCCGAGGTTCACTTCGGTGATCAGGGCACGGGCCTCGCGCAGGCGCGACTCGTCTTCGCCGATCATGATCGCGAAGGCGAGGAACTCCTGGCCGAGCGTCATCGGCACGGCATCCTGGAGTTGCGTGCGGCCGATCTTCAGCACGTTCTTGAATTCGAGCGCCTTGGCCTCGAAGGCGCCCCTCAGATCTGCCATCGCCACCAGCAGCGCCTCGATGCCGAACCAGGCGGCCACGCGCAGCGCCGTGGGGTACACGTCGTTCGTGCTCTGCGAAGCGTTCACGTGGTCGTTCGGGTGCAGCGCCAGGTACTGGCCCTTGGGGTGGCCCATGTGTTCGAGCGCACGGTTGGCGATCACCTCGTTGGCGTTCATGTTGGTCGAAGTGCCGGCACCACCCTGGATCACATCGACGACGAACTGCTCGTGCAGCGCACCGGCGATCAGGTCGTCACAGGCCCTTTCGATAGCGGCCGCGCGCGCCGCATCGAGCACGCCGAGCTTCAGGTTGGCCTGCGCAGCCGCCTTCTTGACGAACGCCAGCGCACGCACCAGTTCGGGCATCTGTGCGACGGTCTGGCCCGAGATCGGGAAGTTGGCGACCGCGCGGGCGCTGTGCACCCCCCAATAGGCGGCGGCGGGGATGTCCATGTCACCGAGAAAGTCGTGTTCGCGGCGGGTTTCGGAGGCATTCATCAGAGGTCTCGCGGGTTGAACAAGCCAGGGTGCCTGGCCGCGCCGCGAACTGTAGGGGGCCACCCGATTCGGCGCCAATGCTGAATCTCCGACCCGGTATGCAATTGGCGCATACCGGCTCAGGGCTAACCCGAAGCCTTGGCAGATGCCAGCAAAAAGTCCCACAGCGCCTGCGCACCCGGCTTGCTGTGGCGCGCCATCTCGGGGCGCTCGCGGTAGATGCGGATGTCCATCGTCAGCTCGTGTGCGCCCGCCGGCCCGGCCCGCACCAGGCGTTTGCTCTTGAGTTCCTTCTTCACCGAACTGGCCGGCAGGAAGGCCAGGCCGTGGCCTTCGATCGCCATCGCCTTCAGGCCTTCGGCCATGTCGGTCTCGTAGATCGGCTCCAGGTTCAGTGGCTCGGTCGACAGCTTGGTGATCTGCTCGACCAGCCGGCCCAGGTAGGCGCCTTCGGCATAACTCAGGAACGGCACGCCGCGCCCGGCCGGCCCGGGCAGGCGAAAC